>DASXIH010000102.1:0-12039 GCA_036498125.1 Thermoanaerobaculia bacterium | reverse complement strand
GCCGCGCATGAGCGGACGAGACGTCCGCTCCCCTCTCATGCCGGGACCCTCATGAACACTGTCTCCCCCGCGAGTAGCGCCAGTGCAAGGACGCCGAGAGCCAGGGAGAGGGGGCCGGAGTAGAGCTCTTCGATCTTCTCGCTCTTCGGCGCGGTGAGACGGCTCTTCTCGAGCGTGTCGATATGGGTCAGAACGTCCTGCATCGCGCGGGCGTCGGTCGCGCGGAAGAACGCTCCGCCGGTGACGCGCGCGATCTCGGCCAGCGACTTCTCATCGAGCTCGCCGCGGATCGTCGTGTAGACGGTCTCGATCTCGCCGGTGAGCGGGTTCTGACGTTTGATCGGAAGCGGCACCGCCCCCTCGCTCCCGACGCCGATCGTGTAGATCTTGATGCCGAACTTCGACGCAAGCTGCGCCGCGACGAGCGGATCGATCGAGCCGGAGTTGTTCACGCCGTCGGTCACGAGGATGATCACGCGGCTCCTCGACTGCGAGGTGCGGAGGCGGTTCACCGCGGTCGCGATCGCGTGGCCGATCGCCGTTCCGTCGCCGTTCTCCCCCACCTCCGCTTTGTCGAGGATCGCCTGCGCGATCTCGCGGTCGAATGTGATCGGCACGCGCGTCACCGCGCGGACGCCGAACGTCACGATGCCGATCCGGTCGTTCTGCCGCTTCGCGATGAAATCGCCGATGAGCTCTTTCGCCACCGAGAACCGATTGCGCGGCCGGAAGTCCTCGGCGGCCATCGACCCGGAGCTGTCGAGGCAGACGACGATGTCGATTCCGAAGCGGTCGCTCGTCGCCATCCGCGTCACACGCTGCGGCCGCGCGAGCGCCAGTGCGAGCAGCAACATCGCCGCGCATTCGAGCAGGAACGGGAGGACGCAAGCGCCGCGCGGAACGACGTCCCCTCGCGCACGAGCGAGAGCGACGAAAAGCGGAACGCGCCAGTGCGTTTCTGACGATCGCGGATCAACAGCACAACGCGCAAGATCACCGCGATCGCGAGCAGCAACCACCACGGTGAGCCGAGGCGGATCACGCGGCACGCTCCTCTTCCACAATGCGCGGCTCGTACGCATCGAGGATCGCAGGAGCGCGCGAGAGGAGCGCGTCGAAGTCGCCCTGGGGAGCGCCAAACGGCGAGAACTTCTCGTAGTCGCCGAGGCGGAGGATCTCGGCGATGAGCTCGCGCTGGTGCGGGAGGAGCGGGAGGAGTTGCGCCGTCGTCAGCTCGGAGCCGTAGCCGCGCTGTGCGAGGTAGACGCGGGCCGCATCGGCGAACGAGGCCCAACGTTGTTTCGAGGATCGGGCCTGCTCCACTGACATACGGAACTGCTCGGCCGGAGTGAGGATCGGTTGCGGAACGACTCGGCGCTTCCGCGCGCGGAACCAGACGGCGGTCCACGCCGCGATCGCGGCGAGAAGCGCGGCGGCGATGAGGATGAGCGGCAAGGACGCGGACGGAAGCGCATGCGGCGGTTTGAGCGGCGACGGCGTCTGCGCGTCTTTCACGCCGAGGACCGAACGGACCGGGACGACAAGATTGCGGAAGCGGGTGTCACCCGCGACGCCGCTCAGCGCGATCGGCTTCGGCTCGAACGTGCGAATGACGAAGCGCTTCCCCGCGTGCGACACGACCTCGAACGACGGCGACGCATCGAGCGTGACCGGCCGCGGGAAGTCGATCGAGATCAGGTCGCCGACCGTCGGCTTTGCCGGGTGGAACGTCGCGGAGATCATCGCCGCCGCGCCATCCGTTCGCGGAAGAAGCGCAGCAGCTCGCGGTCGTACGGCACCGCGGTCGAGAGTTGTAGATGATCGACGCCCGACTGCACGAAGCGGCGCCCGAGCGTCTGTCGCCGGATCGAGGCACGGCGCGCGACGTCGTTCTTGCCGAGGTCGACCGCGCGCATCTCGCCCGACTCCGCGTCGACGAGCCGCACGATGCCGCGGTCGGGGAAGCGCTCCTCCCGCGGATCGCCGAGGGTGATCGCGACGACGTCATGCCGCCGGTTCAGCCGCCGTAGCGGCTTCTCGAAATCGGCGTCGAGGAAGTCGGAGATGACGATGACGACGGCTCGTTTGACCGCGACGCGATCGAGAAACATCACCGCAGTCTCGAAATCGGCGCTGCCGGCGCAGCCGCGCATCGCCGCGTCGACCGCACCGCGGACGAGCACCTGCGCGTGCGCGCGGCCGCGGCGTGGCGGGAGGAAAGTGCGGATGGAGTCCGCGAACAGCAACAGCCCGACGCGGTCGGAGTTCTGCACCGCGGAGAATGCGAACACCGCGGCCAGCTCCGCCGCGATGTCGATCTTCCGCCAGTCGATCGAGCCGAACGCCATCGAGCCCGAGACGTCGACGGCGACGAGGATCGTCAGGTCGCGTTCCTCGATGAACTCCTTCACGTGCGGCACACCGCTCCGCGCCGTCACGTTCCAGTCGATGGCGCGGATGTCGTCGCCCGGCAGGTACTCGCGCACCTGCGAGAACTCGATGCCGCGGCCGTGGAACGCCGAGTGGTAGTCGCCCGCGAATCCGGCGCGGATCAGCCGCGCCGACACAACCTCCAAGTCGCGAACGCGTCGCTGCAGCGGCTGCCGCTGTTGCGGGGTCTTTCGTTTGAAGATCACGGCACGGGGACGGCGCTCAATACCTGTTCGACGAGCCGATCGGCGGTCACGTTCTCGGCCGCGGCTTCGTAGCTGAGGACGAGGCGGTGGCGCAGGACGTCGTGCGCAACCGCCTTCACGTCTTCGGGGACGACGAACGCGCGCCCGCCGAGGAATGCATGCGCCTTCGCAACGTGCGCCAGCGCCAGCGTCGCGCGCGGCGATGCGCCGAACGAGACGAGCGGCGAGGGCTCGCGGGTCTTCGCCACCAGCGCGACGAGGTACCGGCCGATCCGCTCATCGACATGGACGCGCGCCGCGAGTTGCGCCACCGCGTGCACGGCGTCCAGCTGGATCACCGGCCGCACCGGCGGCGCCTCGCGGATCGGGTCGAGGTACATCCCGAGCATCCGCAGCTCCTCCTCGGCGGTCGGATAGTCGACCTTCAGTTTCATGATGAATCGGTCGACCTGCGCCTCCGGGAGCGCGTACGTCCCCTCGTGCTCGATCGGGTTCTGCGTCGCGATGACGACGAACGGATCGGGCAGCTTGTACGACGTGTCGCCGATCGTCACCTGCCGCTCCTGCATCGCCTCGAGCAGCGCGCTCTGCACCTTCGCCGGCGCGCGGTTGATCTCGTCGGCGAGCACGAGGTTCGCGAAGATCGGGCCGAAGCGCGGCGAGAACGTCCGCGCGTCGGGGTTGAAGATCAGCGTGCCGGTGATGTCGGCCGGCAGCAGGTCAGGCGTGAACTGGACCCGCTTGAACGTCCCGGCGATCGCGGCGGCGAGCGTCTTCACGACCAGCGTCTTCGCGAGGCCGGGCAATCCTTCGACGAGCACGTGGCCGCGGACGAGGAGCGCGATGACGAGGCGGTCGACCACGACGCTCTGCCCAACGACCACGCGGGAGACTTCCTGGCGCAGCCGCGCAATGGTCTCGTTTGCTTCCGACTGTTCCACCATCGCGCAGAGTCTAAACTGCGGAGCGCGTGGCGCATCCGAAGAAAAAGTGGGGGCAGAATTTCCTGCGCAACCGCGGCGCGGTGGAGCGGATCGTCGGCGCGATCGAGCCGCAGCCCGGCGAAACGATCCTCGAGATCGGACCCGGTGAAGGCGTCCTCACCGAAAAGCTCGCCACCCTCGGCGTCCCGCTGATCGCCATCGAGATCGATCCCGAGCTGGCGGCCGCGCTGCAGTCCCGCCTCGGCGACCGCATCGAGATCCGCAACGAAGACGCACTCGAGGCGCCGCTGCCGGCGACTCCGTTCCGCGCCGTCGGCAACCTTCCCTACAACGTCGGCACGCCGATCCTCCGCCGCGTCATCGCCGACTCGCACTGCCGGCGCGCAGTGTTCATGCTGCAGAAGGAGGTCGCCGACCGGCTCGTCGCAAAGCCGCGGGGCGAACAGTACGGCTATCTGACGCTCTATACGCAGCTCTACGCGTCCGCGCGTACGCTCATGACGCTCGATCCGCGCTCCTTCTATCCGCCGCCGAAAGTGCGGAGCGCGGTGGTCGTCCTCGATCCGGTGCAGCCGGACATCACCTGCGATCACGACGAGCTGCTGCGACTGATCAGCGCGTCGTTCCGCATGCGGCGGAAGAAGCTCGTGAACAACCTGACGGAGTGGCCGCGGGAAGCCGTCCTGGCGGCGATGCAGAGCGCGGGAATCGAAGAGACCGCGCGCGCCGAGGAGTTGGGGCTGAAAGAATTCGACCGGATTTGTGCGGCGCTCCGTTGATGGATAGAATCCCAATATATTTCCTAGGAGGCTGACCCTTGTCCCGCCCACGGTGGTTCCTCTCTCTCGTTCTCCTTCTCTCCGCTCCCTTCGCCCTCCACGCCGCCACCTGCAATCTGACGATCACGGTCTCCTGTCCGCCGCTGCATTCAGGGCAGGCGGCGACGTGCACGTCGACCACGATCAACAACGGCAGCACCTCCTGTAGCGGCCTGTTCTTCGCCGGCTACACCGTCCAGGCGCCGCCGCAACAGGTCGCCGTCTCGAACTTCAACTCGGGACTCGCCACGACGACAGAGTGCTTCAACTCGGCCGACGAGCCGGGCGACACCAGTGAGAGCTTTGTTTTCTGCTTCGGCAACTCCTCGCTCGCGCCGGGCGGCGCGTTGAATACGAGCATCCAGGTGACGCCGGGCGCCGGCGCGCCGGCAACGCTCCCGATCATGGGGTTCACGGAGTGGTTCGATCAGACCGATCCGAACGGAGACTTCAACTTCGTCTACGCCTTCGCGAACGCGTCGCTGCCGACCTGCACGCCGACGATCAGCACGCCGCCGATCACGCAGTCGGGCATCGACTACACCGTCTCGTGGACGCAGACGAGCGACCCGACCAGCTACCAGGTCGACGAGTCGACCAGCGCCGACTTCACCGCGAACGTGACGTCGAAGACTGTCGGCGGAACCTCGACGACGTTCTCGCACACCGCCGGCACCAACACGACCTACTACTACCGCGTGCACGCGTTGACGTGCAGCGGCTCGCCCGGGCCGCTCTCGTCGGTCGCCAAGACTGTGGTACAGGCGCCCCCACCGCCAACGTCGAAGAACGTCGATACGGTCGTCCCCCTCGGATCGACGAAGCTGGTGACGTTCCAGATCTTCGTTCCGGGCACCGCCTCGAAGACGGCACTCGATACCACCTTCGGCGCCACGACGGATCGCACCTTCCTCACCGTCACGCCGGCCAGCGGCACGATTCCCCCGAGCGGAACCGTCCTCACGGTCACCGCGAACCCGGTGAATCTCCCGCCGGGCGCGAACACCGGAACGGTCACCGTCACGCCGAGCAACGGCGCGCCGATCAACACGCCGGTCTCGGTCAGCCTCGTCACGCCGGTCGCTCTCGGCGGAAAGGCGCTGCCGCCGGGCAACGCGCTGATCATCCCGGTCGTCACGCACGTCAACAGCGGCGCCGGACCGTTCCAGTCAGACGTCCGCATCACCAACGCCAGCCCGTCCGACATCAACTACCAGGTCACGTTCACGCCGACGCGCAGCGACGGTACGCAGACCGGCAAGATCACGAACATCGCCATCGCCGCCGGCCAGACGATCGCGCTCAATGACATCGCGAAAGACTTCTTCGGCTACGGCGCTACCGGCGATCCGAACGACGTCGGCTTCGGCGCGCTCGAGATCCGCCCGATCAACAACTCATCGACGCTGACCTACGCATCGAGCCGCACGTTCGCGACGACCGCCATCGGCACGTACGGCCAGTTCGTCGCCGCGATTCCGTTCGCACAGTTCGCCGGCCCCGCGGTCTCCTCACTCTTCGGCGCGCCTCCCGCCGGTCCGACCGTCATCAGCCTGCAGCAGGTCGCCGAATCGGCGAAGTTCCGCACGAATCTCGGACTCGTCGAAGGCTCCGGCACTCCCGCGAGCGGCCGCATCCGCGTGCTCGACGACCTCGGCAACGTGCTGAAGGAGATCCCTTACTCGCTGCAGCCGGGCGAGCACCAACAGCTCAATCAGTTCATCAAGAACGTCGCCGGCATCCCGAACCTCGACGACGGCCGCATCGAGATCACGGTCGACTCCCCCACCGGCGCGATCAGCGCCTACGCCTCGGTTCTCGACAACATCACCGCCGATCCGCTCGCAGTGCAGCCGGTGCAGGCGTCGCAGGTGAGCGCGCAACGCTACATCGTCCCCGGTATGGCGGAGATCGTGTCGCCGTTCTCGAACTTCCATTCCGACATGCGCATCTACAACGGCGGAACGACGAGCGTGAACGTGACGCCGACCTTCGTCCCACAAGGCGGCTCGCCGGTCACCGTCGCACCGATCACGATCGGGGCCGGCCAGGTGAAGGCGTACGACAACGTGCTGCCGACGCTCTTCAACGTCACGAACGGCGGCGGCTCGGTCATCCTGACGACGTCCGCCAACTCCTCGCTCGTCGCCACCGGCCGCACGTATAGCTACGACAGCCACAACGGAACGTTCGGCCAGTTCATCCCCGGCGTCAGCCCGGCGCAAGGCATCGGCGCCGGCGACAAGCCGCTGCAGATCCTCCAGCTCGAACAGTCGTCGCAGTTCCGATCGAATGTCGGCATCACCGAGCTGACCGGCAACAAGGCGGACGTCAAGATCACCATCATCCCGGCCGACGGCCGCACCTCGGCCGTCATCTTGCTCGACGACGCACACGGCAACGCCCTGCAACCGAACGAGTTTCGCCAGTTCAACCGCATCATCGAGTCGGCCTACGGCAGCGGCGTGCAGATGTACAACGCGCGCATCGTGGTCGAAGTCACCGGCGGCTCCGGCCGCGTCTCCGCCTACGCCTCGGTTCTCGACAACGCCTCCCTCGACCCCACGTACGTTCCCGCGCAGTAACCACTCCCCCTCGTGTGGCGCAGGCTTCCAGCCAGCGCCCCGGGGGCTTCTGCGTGAAGACGCACCCTCTAAACGAAAACACTTCAACGAAAACGTCGCCAAACCGTGATCCCGCTCACGCTCCCCCGCCTCCATGGCAGCTACGTTGCGTGCGGAAGGCCCGAACATGACGGGACGGAGAAAGTCGGATCGCGGTAAACCAATTCACGAGGCGAGTGGAGTCCGCGTTCTCGCCGTCGACGACGATCCTGCCTACCTGCGCTACCTGAAACTCGTCCTCACCCGCGCCGGCTTCGACTTCCAGTTCACCACCGACGGCCGCTCCGCCATCGACAAAGTCCGCCACGACGACGCCATCGGCCTCCTGCTCGTCGACCTCGTCATGCCCGAGATGGACGGCATCGAGACCCTGAAGACCCTCCGCAAAGACCAGGCAAACGAGCGCCTCTACACCATCCTCCTCACCGCCCACGACTCGAACGACACAAAGCTCCGCGCCTTCAACAACGGCTTCGACGACTTCCTCTCGAAGGTCGCCTCCGAAACCGAGATCGTCGCCAAAGTCCGAAGCGCCGTGAGGCGCCTCGACATGGAGCGCCGCCTCCACACCGAAAACGCCAAGCTCCAGTCGCTCGCCCTGACCGACGAGCTCACCGGCATCGCCAACCGCCGCGCCATGCTCCAGGCCGCCGAGGAGATCCTTTCCTCCGGCCGCACCCTCAGCGTCGTCATGTTCGACCTCGATCACTTCAAGCAGATCAACGACACGTACGGGCACCTGGTCGGCGATCAGGTGCTCGTCTCCGTCGCCGCCTGCCTCCGCGAAAACACGCGGGTGGGTGACGTGATCGCGCGGTATGGAGGGGACGAGTTTGTGTTGTTGCTGCCGGATACGGAGGAGAGCACCGTGAACATCATTACGAAACGAATCATGACGGCCTTACAAGCATCAGCGCAGCGCACCGGACTCCTCGCTCGCTGCTCTATCGGCGCACATCAAGTCAAAGCGGGCGAGCGCCTGAGTGAGGCCATTTCGGCCTGCGACCAACGACTCTACAAACACAAACGATGCGTTAACAAAGGCGAAACGCCGGCCAATAGGACCTGACCTATACCATAATCTACGCCACAGATCGTCAGGTCCCGGCGAACAGACTTGCCTCAATGGACCTCTCGGATCGAAGGATGGCGGGTAGCGTGCTTCCGCCGATGCTTCGCCTGCTTTCGGACCTTCTGGCTATCGCCGTCATTCGTTCCATCATCTTGCGGGCCCCAGTGTAGGAGCTCGTTCGGCGACCCGGCCCCGAGGTCACTGATGCCCGTCCAATTCGGGGTTCCAGATACATTGTCAGCGGAGTGAATTCCACTCCACACAGCCATGGGTAAGGCTTTCGGATGATTCTCCAGGTAAAGCGCCGCCACGCCGGAAACGTGCGCCGCCGCCGTCGATGTACCGTCGAGTAACTTCTTATTCGTCTTGCTGCTACCGATCCAAGCAGATTCGATATCAAGTCCGGGAGCGAAGAGGTCAACGCATGTCCCAACATTTGACTGACTTATGACCCGGCTGTCTAGTAACGATATCACTTCCGCCGCGCCCACGGTGATCGCTTCCCTCACGCGCGCCGGCGAGACGGAACAAGCGTCCACACCTCCATTACCAGCGGCGACAATGTACGTAATCCCCTGAGCAATGGAATTCCCCACTGCCGTATCAACTGTCTTCGAAGGGTTAAGCTCGATACTGACATTGGCTACTGCTGGAGGGACGGCATTGGCCGCAACCCAGTCGATTCCGGCCACGATGTCGGAGACATCGCCCTGCGCCGCCGCGTCCAGCACCCGAACCGCAAAGAGATGCACGTCCTTCGCGACGCCGAATGTCGTACCCCCAATCGTACCGGCGACGTGCGTTCCATGCCCCGCGAGGTCACTCGAATTAGCCGGAGGCGGGGGATATGCGGCGAATGCTCGTCCGCCAAAGTCTTTATGCTCGATGAAGATGCCGCTGTCAATAACGTACACGTTGACACCTTTTCCAGTCTGCGTGTACGCATAACGCTTATCGAGTGGCAGCAGGCGGTGATCAATGCGATCGAGACCGTGTGGCGGATTTCGCTGGACGGACTGCGCCTTCACCGTTTGATCCACTTCAACCCACGCGACGCCCGTGAGTGCACGAATGGACTCGCGGACCGCAGGAGCCGCTTCCGCGGGGACAGACGCGCTGAATCCCAGCACCGCCTTGAAGTACCGTTTCAGAATATGACCACCAGCCGCTCTGACCTTATCGGCCGCCGCCTCGATCTCCGCGGAGGAGGCCTCATTATGAAATACGACGATAAATTGCCCCTCAATAGCAGAACGTAACTTATCGTTGTAGAGAGGTGCCATTACCTCTGCGAAAACACATGTGGCGGCAACGACACACATTACGGCAACGGCCGTCCGACGAACCAATGGGCCCCCTTCTCCGCGCTCAAGCCGGAGCAATCAATTGGCAAAATCTGACATAGCTCGAACGGTTCCTCACACCGAGCATGAAGCCACGGCCATTGAAGATCGTCAACCGCATAAGCGTCAGCGTTCTCGAACGTTGGCCCGCCGCTCGACCGCAAGCACTATTGATATGAACCATCATGGAAACTGATCCGGGCCGCAGTTAAATCCCCCCGCGATCGCAGCTACGCCGCCACCGTTCACTATCCGTTTCCATTCTCGGGTCATCCAGATCGGCCAATAGGACACCTCCTGGGTCGGCCAGTTCGCTTTGCAAGCGTCTCCTTTATACGGAATCGCTCGCTGCGCAGGGTGTTGGCAGCGATCGTAATAAACATCGAAATGATGATCGTCGACATCGAGAGCGTGCGAGCTTTCGCCCTTATCGAGTACCTCGAACAGATCCTTCTCCTCCGCCGTGCCCGCAACGATCGCAATCGGCGCATTGGGATCGGTCGCCTCAACGCTAAGGTAATCCTTGTCGTTACTGTCCTTTAGTGTCAGTTTAGCGGAGTCGAGATGGAAGGTCCAATCGGCCACCTGCGCGGTACGCTGGGTATGTACAATCTGTGACTTTCCGTCACCGACCCTGAATTCTTTGACATGATCGTCTAGCACCCATGAACGGAATGTGCCATGATCCGTCGTGAACGTTACCGCCACGTGAAATGGGCCGCCGATCTGACAAAAACTCGCGCCAAGCACTGCATTGATGTGTGGAACGTAGTATAGGTTCCCATCAGGTATCGTATCGCAGGTGTGGTCCTCGGCATCTTTGTTGGGCGCCGTCGGGCCGTCGATTGCGCCGTCGACGTGCAACGTCATGGATGCTGGAATCTCATACACGCGAATGATATGAATACTGCCACTCGGTTTGCTAACAGGGTGATCCGTATATGGCGCGGTATCGGTATCGACCTTCAATACGTTTGTGTCGATGGCGATAAACGCGACGTGGTCTGGAATTGCCATGCCATTCGCGGTAGCGGCAGCGTGGTGCTGCACCGACGGAAGCCGTACCTCGGTAACGGGTTTGCCTGGTTGATGTTCGAGCTCACACAAACCGGTGAAGAGTACGTGCGCTTCGTACGCGCGAGCGATCTGATGCTGCTTCACAGACACGCTCGCCGGGCGCGCAGTGCCGCCTGTCGCCGTCAGCGGTGCCGAGGTCTCCTTCTTACAGGCGCCCAGGGCGATTGCAGCGACCAAGGGTACATACAAGAACTTGTGCTTCATCGAGAAGTCTCCTCTCTCTCGTTCGCTGGCCAGCCAGCTGTGAACATCATGTAGTTCTTCCATGTGGAGGAGTGACGCCGGATATCGTCGAGCTGAGCACGACGGAAGGCGGCAGCGGGGTCTTTCGTAAGGGCTAGGACACGATAGAAGTCGCCATAGAACTCCGCCGACTGCGCGTCGGCCACATCTGAGACGGAACCGATCACTGAAGGCACGCCTGCCGCCAGCAACGCCTCGGCGATATCCGAGATGTCGCCCTTTCCGTCCGCAGCCGACCTGCACGCGGAGATAACAACGAGATGAAAACAGCCGAAGATCTTAGCTCGGATCTCCGACGCATATAGCAAGCCAGAGCGGGCCGAATCCGACGCAAGCACGACTGCCGAGGGAGTCATCGCGGCGTCGCCGCCGATCGCATGGGCGGCGACATGCAAGACTCCGTACTGCGGTGCGGCTTGCTCGACGATGTCTACCGTCGCACCCGTTCCGGTTAAGATGCGCGCACGAGGGAATGACTCCTTGATTGCCTTCGCCTCAGCGATCGCACCCGGAAGACGCGGCAAATCCGGAAGCACTGTCGCATCAAAGGCGGGATCGGCGACGATGAGTGGCGTCCACGAATTGGACGGAACCGGGGTTTTCGCGAGGGACAGGGTCCGAGCTGAACGGACGTCGAAGTGCTCGACCACGTAGTTGTGCCGCCGGCGATCGTAAAGCGCCGCAAACGGGACGCCGCTGAACAGCTCGTCTGCGAATATGACGAGATCAGTAGCGCCCCGAAGATCTCCCTCGAGTGGCCGCAGCAGTGTGTCATAGAGATCGGCCGCAGCCCCCTGATCCTCCCGCGCCGCCTGAGCCATTCGAGCCAACGAAGGACGACTGAACGGCTCGGCGTGGAAGAAGACGCCCGACGGGCGAATTACCCAAGAGCAAATGCAGTCGGAAAGCGCCCAGTAGACGAGCGCAACCGTCTGATCGTTTGGCGGGTGCGAAATTGACCCGTGACTGCGGATTAGAACAATCCAGCGCAGGGCGTCCGCGTCTCTGCCACTCTTGATCGCAAAGCGTATCGCCTCGTCGAGCGACTGACGCATCCCTTCACGCCAGGTTCGCAGGTCCGCGATGCCGGTCGCGTCGACACGGGAAAGCGCTGCGATGGCGGCGTCATAATCTCCAATAGCTTCAACAGAGCCTGCTTGCGCCCGCAAGCCGGCGCGGGCAAACGACAGCCGCGAGAGCCGAAACTGATCACTTTGGGCCCGACATGCGTCGATCGAACGATCAAGCTCCGCTTCGGTAACACGGAAAGTGGTCGTTCTTG
>DASXIH010000101.1:0-12474 GCA_036498125.1 Thermoanaerobaculia bacterium | reverse complement strand
CCGATCCCGACGCCGCCACCGTGGTGGAACGACACCCACGTCGCTCCCGCGGCGGTGTTGAGCAGCGCATTCAGAATCGGCCAGTCGGCGATCGCGTCGGAACCGTCGCGCATCCCTTCGGTCTCTCGATTCGGCGACGCCACGGAGCCGGAGTCGAGGTGGTCGCGCCCGATGACGATCGGCGCCTTGACCTTTCCATCGGCGACGAGCTTGTTGAACAGCAGCCCGGCACGATGCCGTTCTCCGTACCCGAGCCAGCAGATGCGGGCCGGCAGTCCCTGGAACTCGACGCGCTTCTGCGCCATGCGAATCCAACGGTGCAGCGCTTTATCGTCAGGAAATAACGTCAACAATTCTTCATCGGTGACGTAGAGGTCGTTCGGATCGCCGGAGAGCGCGGCCCAGCGGAACGGCCCCTTTCCCTCGCAGAAGAGCGGACGGATGAAGAGCGGCACGAAGCCGCCGACTTCGAACGCGTCGGCGACGCCGGCCTTGTCGCGCGCCTGCCCGCGGAGGTTGTTGCCGTAGTCGAAGGTGATCGCGCCGCGCTTCTGCAACTCGATCATGGCGCGCATATGCCGCGCCATCGTCGTGTACGAGGCATCGATGTACATCTCGGGGCTGCTCTCGCGCATCGCGAGCGCGGCGTCGTACGACAGGCCGGCGGGGACGTAGCCGTTCAGCTCATCGTGCGCCGAGGTCTGATCGGTGAGGATGTCGGGAACGATGTTTCGTTTGATGAGCGCCTCGAGGAGCTCGACCGCATTCGCGACGACGCCGATGGAGACCGCTTCTCCTTTGTCACGCGCTTCGACGGCGCGCTTGATCGCGGCGTCGAGCGACGGCGCCTCTTCGTCGAGGTAGCGCTTCTCGATCCGGCGCTGGATGCGGGAACGGTCGACTTCCGCGATCAGCGCCGTCGCCTCGTTCATCGTCGCGGCGAGCGGCTGCGCGCCACCCATCCCGCCGAGGCCCGCGGTGACGACGAGCTTCCCGCGGAGCGAGTCGTTGAATCGCTGCTTTGCGACGGCTGCGAAGCATTCGTACGTTCCCTGCAGGATCCCCTGGGTGCCGATGTAGATCCACGACCCGGCGGTCATCTGGCCGTACATCGTGAGTCCGAGGGCGTCGAGGCGGCGGAACTCGTCCCAGGTCGCCCATTTCGGGACGAGGTTGGCGTTGGCGATCAGCACCCGCGGCGCGTTCTCGTGCGTCTTGAAGACGCCGACCGGCTTGCCCGATTGCACGAGCATCGTCTCGTCGTTGCCGAGGCGCTTGAGCGTGGCAACGATCGCGTCGAAGCACTCCCAGTTGCGCGCCGCTTTCCCGAGCCCGCCGTACACGATGAGCTGATCCGGATGCTCGGCGACCTCGGGATCGAGGTTGTTCATCAGCATCCGCAGCGCCGCTTCCTGCTGCCATCCGCGGCAGGAGATTTCGGTGCCGCGGGGCGCGCGCACGGTTCGAGGTTCCGCGATCGTCGTGGTCATGGTGTCGAGTTTATCCTTTGGCGCGAAGCGCCGAAGGATCTGGTGCCTCTCGCGACGAGTGAGTCAGCAAGTGGGCACCAGATCCTCCGCTTCGCGGAGGATAAATTTGAAAAAACAGCGGGCACTAGACATCGCAGTTCTTCTCAAGCAGATGTACCCGAAGGCGAAGTGCTCGCTCGATTTCACGAATGCGTTCGAGCTGCTGATCGCCACGATGCTCTCGGCGCAGTCGACCGACGTTCGGGTGAACATCGTCACGAAATCGCTCTTCCGCAAGTACCCCGACGCGGCGGCGTTCGCGGCCGCCACGCAGCAGGAGATGGAGCGCGACGTCAAGCAGACCGGCTTCTACCGCAACAAGGCGAAGGCGGTGATCGCGGCGTCGAAGACGATCGTGGAGCGCCACGGCGGCGAGGTGCCGTCGACGATGGAGGAGCTGACGATGCTCCCCGGCGTCGGGCGCAAGACCGCGAACGTGGTGCTCTCGAACGCGTTCAAGAAGCCGGCTGGCGTTGTCGTCGACACGCACGTCGCCCGCCTCTCCGGCCGCCTCGGTCTCACCGAGAACTCCGATCCCGTGAAGATCGAGGACGACTTGATGAAGCTCATCCCACAGAAGGAGTGGACGAGCTTCGCGCATCGCCTGATCGCCCACGGCCGCGCCATCTGTATCGCCCGCAAGCCGAAGTGCTCCGAGTGCCGGCTCAACGAGCTCTGCCCCAGCGCGGAAGCGCCGCTCGAGTGACTGGTTACTGGTGACTGGTCACTGGTTAAGACAACACCCAGTGACTAGTGACCGGTCACCAGTGACCAGTCAGGGCGGATCGACCGTCCCCAACTTCGTCCACGGGCCGCAGCGCGCGATGCGCCAGACGGCCTTCGCCGTTCCGACGTAGAAGCCGTACTTCTGAATCGCGCCCTGGCCGTAGGCGCTGCAGGTGGGGGTGAAGCGGCATTTCACGATGCCCGTCAGGTGGTGCGACACGTGGGCGCGGTACTCGCCGATGGCGTAGAGGGCGACCGGCGCGCCGATGAAGTGCAGCGCGATGAGGAACGCCGCGACGACAACGACTAGGCGCGTTCTTCGGCTTTGGCTTCGTCCCACAGCGCGTCCATCTCCTCGAGCGAGAGCTGATCGAGATTGCGTCCGCTCGCGTGCACCTTCGTCTCCATCCACTCGAACCGGCGCGTGAATTTCCGATTCGTCGACTGCAGCGCCTCCTCGGCGTGCACGCTCAGTTTGCGCGCGATGTTCGCGATCGTGAAGAGGAGATCGCCCAACTCGTCGTGGATCCGCTCGTTCTCGCCGGTCGCCATCGCCTCGCGCAACTCGCGCGACTCCTCTTCGAGCTTCAGCAGCACGTCCTCCGTACGCTGCCAGTCGAAACCGACGCGCGCCGCCTTTTCCGTGAGCCGTTCCGCGCGCAGGAGCGCCGGCATCGACTGCGGGACGCCGGAGAGGATGCCCTTGTTCTCCGATTTCCGCTCGTCGCGTTTCAGCTTCTCCCAATTGACCAGCACCTGCTCGGCGTCCTTCGCCTCGACGTCGCCGAAGACGTGCGGATGGCGGCGCACGAGCTTGTCGTGAATCGCGGTGATCGAGTCGTAGATGTCGAACGACCCCTCTTCGCGCGTGATCTCCGTGATGAAGACCGCCTGAAGCAGAAAATCGCCGACCTCTTCGAGGAGCGCCGCGCGGTCGTCGCGGTCGATCGCGTCGACCACTTCGTACGACTCCTCGATCACGTACGGCTTGAGGCTCGGCAGCGACTGTTTGCGGTCCCAGGGGCAGCCGCCGGGGCCGCGAAGAGTTGTCATGAGCTTTACGAGATCGTCAAACGAGCGCTTCGCCATCATGCGATTCTAAGAGCGTGAGCGAGATCACGGCAGCATCGCCCGTCCGGCCCGACATTGAAGACGACATGCCACGGCTTGTTTGGATGGTTCTCAACGACGGGCGTTCGGTGGTCGCCGGATGCGGCACGACCGCGACCGCCGTACTCGACGAGGTTTTCGAGAGACGCGACTCGATGCTGGTGCTGACTTCGGACGACGGCGTGGAGCACATTGCCTCGGCTGCCGTTCGCAACTATGTCGTGTTCGATTCGAAGTCGCAGATCCCGCCGGCCACCTCGATTTATCGTCTCGTACACGTCTAAATTCGGTAGGATGAACGTCCGGCTCTGGCAGCCGGTCATCCCATGCCCAGCCCGCATCTCACCGCCGATCGGCCGAGCCTTTCGGTAGAGCGGTACCGGTTCCTCGCCGGCGTCCTCGAATCATTCGTCACGACGTGGGAGATGAAGGACGTCGTGCGCCGGATCGTCAGCGTCACGCGCGAGGAGCTCGCGGCCGATCGCGGATGGCTCCTCCATCCGATCAACGAACAGGTGGAAGTCACGAAGGCGGTGGTCGTCATCGCCGGCGAGGCGATCGAAGAAAACGAGGCGCGCGAGAACGCGCTCGTCCCGATGACGGGCTCGCAGGCACTCATCCGCCGCGCGATGGAATCGGCGATGCCGGTGACGGCATACGAAGGCGACGCCGATCTCGATCCGGAGCTGATCGAGCGCTACGGCGCGCACTCGGTGCTGTTGCAGGTGCTGCGGCCGCGCGAGGGAGAGGCGTGGGCCCTCGGCCTCAGCGATCACTCGGGGCGCCGCTGGACGACCGAAGAGATCGAGATCTTCAACGAGATCGGCCGCTACGCCACGCTCGCCCTCACCAACGCCATGCTGCGCGCGCAGTCGCAGCGCGACATGGCGAAAGTCAACGCCATCCTCGACCAGATCCCGGAGTCCGCCGCGATCTACAACGCCCGCGGCGAGCTCGAACGCATGAACCTCCCGGCGACCCGCGAGCCGGCGTACCTCTTCACCCCCGACCCCGAAGGACGCCTCCGCAGCAGCCGCCATCGGTATGTGGACGGCAGTCCGCTATCGACGGAAGAGCTGCCGTCGATGCGCGCGATCCGCGGCGAGGTCGTGAAATCGGACTACCTCGTGCGCGATCCGCGGACGAACGACGACCGCGTGATCAACCTGAAGGCGGCGCCGATCCGCGACGAGAAGGGCCGCATCATCGGCTCGGTCGTCCTCTCGCGCGACGTTACCGAAGAGCGGCAGAACGCGGAACGCGAGTCGTGGCGCAGGCGCCGCGCCGACTGTCTCGCGAACCTCGGCCTCGAGTCGGTCACCGTCCAGCCGTCGTTCGACAACCTCGACGAGCCGGCGCACCGCATGGCCGAGGCGATCATCGGCACGGCCATGATCTACCTCTACGCCGCCGGCTCCGGCGAGCTGCACATGGTCGGCATGAGCTCCGTCGCACCGACCTCCAACGCCGTGACGCGGTTCCGCGAATACCTCCACCGCGAGCCTTACCACGCGGGCGAAGGCATTCCGGGAACCGTCTTCCAGATCGGACGGCCGCTCTTCTTCGCCGATGTGAAGGCGAACGCGATCATCGACTTCGCGCGCGGGCCGGCCGACGCCGAGATCCTCACGGCGATGAACGAGCTGACGCTCCTCGCCGTGCCGATCGAGTCCTATGGCGACCGGATCGGCGTGCTCGTCCTGGCGCGCTCGGACGAGCGGCGCAATTTCGATGCGGAAGATCTGGAGTTCGCGCAGGCGATCGCCGATCGGATCGGCGCCGCGGCGCACATCCACCGCCTGACCCGCATCTCGCAGGAAGGCCACCGCGCCGCGGAAGAGCTGGCGCGCCGCGAGGTCGATGCCCGCGTCCGTTTCGAGGCGGTCCTCGAGAACGCGCCGGTTGGCATCGCGGCGATCTCGGCGGACGAGCTGCGCTTCGAGCTGGTCAACGCCCGCTTCACCGACTTCGCCGAAGAATTCGGAAAGGCGCCGCCCGACACGAAACTCGTCGGACTGCGTGTGGACGAGGTCTTCCCCGATTTCGAGCGGACGCTGAAGCAGGTCGCCGAAACCGGCGAGACGCGTTTCGACGAGGCGTGGGAGATCGCGTCCCGGCCGTCGCCGCGCTACGTCAACCGCATCATCAGTGCCGTCCGCGGCCGTTTTTCGGGCATCACGCAGAGCCTCACGGTCCTCATTCAGGACGTCACCGAGCAGGTGAAGGCAAAGCGCGAGATCGAAGACCTCGCGAAGATGATGGCGGAGCGCTCCGCCCGTCTCGACTCGATCCTTTCGTCAATGACCGACGGTCTGTGGGTCTACGGCGCGACAGGCGAGGTCGTCGACGTCAACCAGGCGGCGCTCGCGATGTTCGGTCTCGGCTCGCGCAAGGAGGCGATCGAGAACGGATCGTTCGAGCGCTTCACCCTCCGCTACCCCGACGGCCGGCCCGTACCGGACGAGGATCTCCCGTTCGCTCGCGCACTGCGCGGCGGGATCGTTCCCGACTATCTCGCCATCGGGAAGCACCTGATCACGGGGAAAGACCTCGATCTCTCCATCGCCGCCGCGCCGATCGAGAGCGGCGGAGTCGTCGGCGCCGTCCTCGTGATCCGCGACATCACCGCGCTGCAGGAGCTCGATCGCAAGAAGGACGAGTTCCTCTCCGTCGCGTCGCACGAGCTGCGCACGTCGCTGACGACGATCAAGGGATACACACAACTCCTGGCGCAGACGGTCAACGATCTGAGCGCCGACGAGCGTTCGACGTATCTGAGCGCGGTCCTCGGCGAGATCGACCGCATGATGGGACTCATCTCGGAGCTGCTCGACGTCTCGCGGATCGAGACGAACCGTCTGCAGATCCACCCGCAGCCGATCCGCTGGACGGAGTTTCTCGAGCGCCGCGCCTCGGCGTTCCGCGTTCAGAACGCCGGGCGCTCGATCCGCCTCGATACCAGCAGGGCGACCGACCGCATCGTCACGGCCGATCCCGATCGCATGCGGCAGGTCATCGACAATCTCCTCTCGAACGCGCTCAAGTACTCCCCGGAGACGTCCGACATCGACGTGACCGTGACGGTGGAGAACGACCAGATCGCCACGTGCGTGGCCGATCACGGCATCGGCATCCCGAAGGACGAGATCCCTCAACTGTTCGAACGCTTCCACCGCGCGCGGAACGTCTCCTCGCGCTACTACGGCGGCCTCGGTCTCGGCCTCTACATCGCGAAGGCGATCATCGAGGCGCATCGCGGATCGATCACCGTGGAGAGCGAAGAAGGGCAAGGCTCCCGGTTCACGATCTGCCTGCCGTTCTCCAACTGACGGGCTGAATGCATCCGCTGCGCGCCCTCCTGTTTCTCTCGGTCGGCATCGCGGCCGCAGTGGCCGGCGCGTTCGGGTACCTGCTGCATCGCGCCGGCGTGTCCGAGGCGGGAGCGACGTTCCTCGGCGTCTGCGTCTTCGCCGCGTTCATGTTGCCATGGGCCGGCGTCTTCACCTGGGCGCTTCGCCGGGCGAGCGATCTCGACACCCTCACCGACCGCACCCGCGACTTCGAGCACCCCATTCACGACCGCACCTACCACGGCGAGCTCGATGATCTCGGGCGCGCCATCGAGGAGCTCCGGGTCGCGCTCCTGCGCGAGCGGGCGTGGGCGCAGGAGCAGCGCGGCACCATGGAACAGATCGCGGCGTCCCTCGGCGAAGGACTGCTGGCTCTCTCGCCGCGCGGCCGCATCGTCCTCGCAAACGAGCGCGTCAACGAGATGTTCGGCATGCAGGGGACGATCATCGGGCGCTCGCTGCCGGAGGTCGCGCGGTCGCAGCCGCTGCTGGCGGCGTTCGATCATGCATTGAAGGCGGAGACGTCGACGAGCCAGGCGCGCGTCGGCCAGCGGCTGATCGAGATCCGCGCGTTCCCGGTCGCCGCGTCGACCGAGGTTGCGGCGGTGGCCCTGCTCATCGACATCACCCAGCTCGACCGGCTGCAGAAGATCCGGAGCGAGTTCCTCGACGACTTCTCGCACGAGGTGCGGACGCCGCTCGCCGGCCTGCGATCCGCCGTCGAGACGTTCGAGCAGGGAGAGCTCTCGACCGAGAACGAGGAGAAACTGCGTCAGGTGATGGCGCGCCAGCTCGCGCGCATCGAGCGGCTGGTCCAGGAGATCTCCGAGCTGAACCGGATCGAGACCGGCGATCTGGTCCTCGAGCAGCGGGACATCGATCTCTACGAGGTCATCCGCGAGCTCGTCCACGACATGCGCGCTCCGGCCACGGTCCGCGGCGAGCGGACTCCGGCGAGCGTCGACGTCTCCCGCGCCCAGCAGATCTTCACCAACCTGATCGACAACGCGCAGAAACACGGCGGGGGTCCTATCGAAGTCGAGGTTCGTCCCGAGGCCGGCTGGGCGGTGGTCCGCGTCTCCGACGAAGGAGAAGGCATCCCCCACGGCGAGCTCGAACGAATCTTCCACCGCTTCTACCGCATCGACAAAAGCCGTTCCGTCCCCGGCACCGGCCTCGGCCTAGCCATCACGAAACACCTCGTCCTCCTGCACGGCGGGACAATCCGAGCCTTCAACCGCCCCGACCGCGGCGCCACGTTCGAAGTGCGGTTGCCGCAGAGCGGCACTTGACCTCTCTACCGCCAATTCCCTCGTATAGAATTCGCGCGCTTTCCGAGGAGACCGCGTGGCGAAATTTCGACTGATTCCCCGTGAGGAGAAGTTCTACGACGACTTCAGGGCGATGGCCGATCAGCTCCGCGCAGGCGCGAGGCTGCTCGACGAGATGCTCGCGACGGATCCTCCCTCGATGGACAAGGTCCACGAGATCAAGGAAGCCGAGCACAAATGCGACTTCCTGACGCACGAGATCATCCAGCGCCTGAACAAGACGTTCGTCACGCCGATGGACCGCGAAGACATCCACGCGCTGGCGCGGACCCTCGACGACGTCATGGACGCCATCGATGACGCCGCGGCGCTCTTTCCGCTCTATCGGATCGACCACTGCCGCAGCGGCTCGCGCGAGCTGTCGCGGATCATCACCGCGCAGACCGACGAGCTGCGGAAGGCGATGGACGCGCTCGAGAACAAGCACTCGGTCGTCCTGGAACACGCCGTCGAGATCAACCGGCTGGAGAACGAGGCGGACCGCGCGCACATGCTGGCGATGGGCAAGCTGTTCGACGAAGAACGCGATGCCATCACGGTCATGAAGTGGAAAGAGATTCTGGATCTGCTCGAACACGCCACTGACGCCTGCGAAGACGTCGCGAACCTCCTCGAGAACGTCGTCGTGAAACACGGATGATTTCGAGCCAGCTCCTGCTCGTCATCGGCCTCATCGCGGTCGCTCTGACGTTCGATTACATCAACGGGTTCCACGACGCTGCGAACTCGATCGCGACCGTCGTGTCGACCCGCGTTCTCTCGCCCGGCCAGGCCGTGGCATGGGCCGCGTTCTTCAACTTCGTCGCCGCTTTCGGCTTCGGCACCGCAGTCGCGAAGACGATGGGGAAGGGGATGATCGACGTCTCGGTCGTCACCTTCGCCGTGATCTTCTCCGGCCTCGTCGGCGCCATCATCTGGAACATCATCACCTGGTACTTCGGCCTTCCGACCAGCTCGTCGCACGCGCTGATCGGCGGCTATGCCGGCGCCGCGGTGGCACGGTCGGGCATCCAGGCGATCATCATGTCCGGCTGGACCAAGACGCTGATCTTCATCCTCCTGGCTCCGCTGATCGGCCTCGTCCTCGGCTGGCTGATCTCCGTGGCGACGTTGTGGATCTTCCGGCGCTCGACTCCGCGGCGTGTCGACTCGCTCTTCCGCCGCCTGCAGCTCCTCTCCGCGGCGCTCTACTCCCTTGGCCACGGTACGAATGACGCGCAGAAGACGATGGGCATCATCGCCGGGGTGCTCTTCACCGCCGGCTACATCAAAGTCTTCACGATTCCGATGTGGGTGATCCTGGCCGCCCACACCGCGATCGGCCTCGGGACGCTGTCCGGCGGCTGGCGAATCATCCACACGATGGGGTCGAAGATCACGAAACTGCAGCCGGTCGGCGGCTTCGCGGCCGAGACTGCCGGCGCGGCGACCCTCTTCCTGGCGAGCTCGTTCGGCATCCCCGTCTCGACGACGCACACCATCACCGGCGCCATCGTCGGGGTCGGCTCCACCCGGCGGCTGTCGGCGGTACGGTGGGGCGTCGCGGGCCAGATCGTCTGGGCCTGGGTGCTGACCATCCCCTGCGCCGCGATCATCGGCACCGTGACCTTCTGGATCTGCAGGCTTTTCGGCGCGTCCTAACCGCGAGAATTTTTTCCTTTATACTCGCCGTTTTCCACTGCGATACGCATTCAGATTCGAGGGTAAGTTCATGAAACCAGAGATTCATCCCAAATATCAGCAGGTCCCGGTTCACTGCGCCTGCGGCGAGACTTGGACCACCGGATCGACCCGGAAAGAGCTGCGCGTCGAGATCTGCTCGAAGTGCCACCCGTTCTTCACCGGCAAGCAGAAGCTCGTCGACACGGCAGGCCGCATCGACCGCTTCCAGCAGCGTTACGCGAAGAAGGAACCGGCGAAAGCGGCGACGAAGTGACCGCGAAGCGGTCATCCTGAGCGAAGCGAAGGATCTTGATGGCAAAGACGCTAAATCAGTCGTGGTCGGGTGCAGCGAGGCTCTTCGTCGGCGCGTTCAACGCGTTCACGAACGGGATCACCTCGTCCATGCCGAGCGCCTCTGACAAGAACGTCGACATGCTCATCGGCGGACAGGCGGTGATCGAGGGCGTCATGATGCGCTCGCTCACCGGCTACTCCGTCGCCGTCCGCCAGCCGGACGGCGGCATCTCGATCAAGAAGGACAAGCTCACTTCGATCACCAAGCAGTACCCCTTCCTGAAGGCTCCGGTGCTCCGCGGCTCGGTGGTTCTGATCCAGTCGCTGATCCTCGGCATGCGCGCGCTCAACTACTCGGCGAGCGTGGCGACGGAGGGGGAAGACGGCGAGCCGGAGATGTCGAACTGGGCCGTCGCCGGATCGATGATGTTCGCGCTCGTCCTCGGCGTCGGCTTCTTCATCCTCGCGCCGCTCGGGATCACGAACCTGATCCGGCACTACTTCGCGCCGCAGATGGGGAACCTCGCCTACAACGCCATCGACGGCGTGCTGCGGGCGCTCTTCTTCTTCGCCTACATCTTCGGCATCTCGCTGATGGAGGAGATCCGGCGCGTCTTCCAGTACCACGGCGCCGAGCACAAGACGGTCTACACGTTCGAGGCGAACGAGGACCTGACCGTCGAGAACGCCCGCAAGAAGTCGACGCTCCATCCGCGCTGCGGCACGAGCTTCCTCATGTTCGTGATGGCGATCTCGATCCTGGTCTTCTCGCTCGTGCCGTCGACCGCCCCGTTCCTCGTGAAGTTCGGCGCGCGCGTCGTCCTCATCCCGCTGATCGCCGGCCTCGCGTACGAGATCATCCGCTTCTCGGCGCGGCACCTCGACAGCGCGGTTTGCCGCACGCTGATCCAGCCGGGCCTCTGGCTGCAGCGCATCACGACCAAAGAGCCGGACGACCACCAGCTCGAAGTCGCGCTCGTGGCGCTGAAAGAAGCGCTCCTGTACGACGCCGTCGAGCCGGAACAAGCCGCCGTCGCTTAGCGTAGCTCTAACCCACCACCCCTCCCGTAGAGCCGATCGCTGGGAGCTTAGAGCTCATGTACGAAGAAAAACTCACCGACATCGAAAAACGCTACGACGAACTGCAGCGCAAAATCGCCGATCCGTCGGTCGTCGCCGACGTCGCTGCCTACCGCAATACGATGAAGGCGATCTCCGAGATCGGCGAAGTCGTCGCGAAATATCGTCAGCTGAAAGATGTACGAAAAAGACTCGCCGACGCCCGCGAGATGCTCGCGGCGGACGACGAGATGCGCGAGCTCGCGCAGATGGAGATCGCCGATCTCGCGCCGCAGGAGCCGGCGCTCGAGAAGGAGATCCAGGTCCTGTTGCAGCCGAAGGACCCCAACGACGAGAAGAATGTCTTCGTCGAGATCCGCGCCGGCACCGGCGGAGACGAAGCCTCGCTCTTCGCCGGCGAGATCATGCGGATGTACATCCGCTACGCCGAGCAGAAGCGGTGGAAAGTCGACGTCACCGACGCCAACTACTCCTCCGTCAACGGCATCAAGGACGCGACAATCCAGATCGAAGGAAACCGCGTCTACTCGCGGCTGAAGTTCGAATCGGGCGTGCACCGCGTGCAGCGCGTCCCGCAGACCGAGACGCAGGGACGCATTCACACGTCCGCCATCACCGTGGCCGTCCTCCCCGAAGTGGAGGACATCGACATCGTGATCAACGAAAAGGATCTCCGGATCGACACGTTCTGTTCGTCGGGTCCCGGCGGACAGTCGGTCAATACCACCTACTCCGCCGTCCGCATGACGCACCTTCCGAGCGGCGTGGTCGTCTCTTGTCAGGACGAGAAGTCGCAGATCAAGAACCGCGCGAAGGCGCTCAAAGTCCTCAAAGCGCGCCTCTACGACATCGAGCGCCAGAAGCGCGAGGCCGAACTGTCGGCGACGCGCAAGGGGATGATCGGCAGCGGCGACCGCAGCGAGAAGATCCGCACCTACAACTTCCCGCAGGACCGCGTCACCGACCACCGCATCGGCCTCACCGTCCACAACCTTCCCGACGTGATGAACGGCAACCTCGACGTCGTCGTCGAACCGCTCACGGCCCACTTCCAGGCCGAGAAGCTGAAGGAAGCGGTCGAGGCGAAGTAGCCGCGGCCGCATGCCCGGAACCTCGGGCTCCATGCGCGGAACTGCTTTCCCCGTGCTCGGAACTGCTTTCGCCGTGCTCGGAACCGCTTTCCCCATGCTCGGAACTGCTTTCCCCATGCTCGGAACCGCCGGCCCCATGCCGGAACTGCTTTCCCCATGCTCGGAACCGTTGGCCCCATGCCCGGTACCGTTGGCCCCATGCCCGGAACCGCTTTCCCCATGCCCGGAACCGCTGGTCCCATGCTCGGAACCGGGCATGGGGAAAGCGGTTCCGGGCATGGGGCCAACGGTACCGGGCATG
>DASXIH010000100.1:0-1613 GCA_036498125.1 Thermoanaerobaculia bacterium | reverse complement strand
CCGGCTACGGCGCGCAGGCAGGGGAGGACTATCCGTCGCGCGTCTCCGCCGCGACCGGAATCGCGATCATCAACGCCGGCGTCAGCGGCGACACGACCGAGATGGCGCTCGCACGCATCGACAATGACGTCCTCTCCCGCGATCCACGGATCGTGATCGTCGGCCTCGGCGGGAACGACTACCTGCAGAACATCCCGATCTCGACGACCGAGAGGAACCTCCGCTCGATCATCGACAAGATCGAAGGCTCCGGCGCCGCGGTGATCCTCCTCGGCTTTCGCTTCCCGAGTATCAATGCCGACTACGAGGCGATGTACAAACGCGTCGCGAACGAAAAGCGCTGCCTCTTCGTCGCGAACGTTCTCAGCGGCATCCTCACGAGTCCGGAGTTGAAGAGCGACGAGGTTCACCCGAACGCCCGCGGCTACCAGCTCATGGCCGACCGCATCGCCGGCCCGCTGCAGAAGCTCCTACGCGCCGCGAAGCGCTAGAGCCTCACGGCCCGATCACGATCGGAACGTAGCGCGGGAGACGGATGTCGGCCGAAACGCCGCGGCTGAAGACGCCGGCGTACCAGTCGCTGTCCTTCGGAACGCCGCCGTTGTCCATCAGGTAGCGGCCGAGCGCGAAGGCGTCGGCTTGTGACATGCGTATGCAGCCGTGCGACGCGGCGCCGCCGAGGGCATCCTCGTCACCGGTGCCGTGGATGTAGTAGTCCGGCTCGCTGAAGAAGATCTTCACGACCTTCATCGGATTCTTCTTGTCGCCCGGTTTCGTCGCCTGCTTTCCCTTCGCCCACTTCGCGTCGGGCGGCGGGACCCACGCCGGATTCCAGACGATGTGATTGATGCGGAACGTGCCGGTCGGCGTCGGGAACTTCTTCGTACCGACGGAGACGTCGTACTGCTTCACGTCCTTTCCGCCGACGCGGACGACGAGGATGTTCTTCTTCGTGGAGGCGGCGAGCGTGATCGTGCCGCCGGTGGCTGCCGAGGTATCGGGCGCCGCTAACAGGAATGCCGTGAGCAGGATCGAGAACAGGGTCATGCAGCGGACAACTGCAGGTTCCCTGCCGGGGACTACGCCGTGGCGAAGGCCTCGAGCGCGTCCGACTCCGTGTCGTAAACGGAGAACATCGGAAGGAGATTCGTCAGGCGGAGCGTCTTCGCCACGCGGTCCTGCGGCTTGAGCAGCCGGAGCGACGCGCCGTAGCGTTTGGACGTTTTGAGACTCTGCACCAGCTCGCCGAGGCCGTTGCTGTCGATGTAGTCCATCTCGGAGAGGTTGAGGAGGATCTTCTTGACGCCTCCGTCGAGCAGCTCATTGATGATGTTCGGGAGCACCGCATCGCCGACGCCGACCGCGAGCCTTCCCTCGAAGTCGACGATCGCCACATCCTTCTCTTTTCTGACCGAGATGTTCATCGGTGGCGGATCATATCTCATCAAATTTATCCTTCGCGGCCGAAGGCCGCGGAGGATCTGGTGCCCACAGGCGGGGTGGGTCGCGGCCCTTCTGCGATTGTCACGCGCCGGTTTTCCGCCGTGGAGCGCCTGTTTGCCAGTGTCGCGCGCGTTGCTACCAGTGTTGCGCGGCTCCCCACCCGTGTCGCG
>DASXIH010000099.1:0-24365 GCA_036498125.1 Thermoanaerobaculia bacterium | reverse complement strand
CCCTCGTGTCCAGGTTTGTTTCGCGTCTACTGGTGGTCGCAGTCTGTCTCCTTCCGATTATTTCTCTAAGCGCCGTGACGCGCACATGGACCGGGGCGGTCGATGCGAATTGGGCGACGGCGGGGAATTGGAATCCTTCCGGTGTCCCCGCGGCGGGCGATGATCTCGTCTTTCCAAGCGCGGCCTCGCTGACCAACAATTTGCCGAGCGGCAGTTCCGTCGGCGCCATGACATTTCAGACGGGCTTGGTCACTGTGGACGGTAACGCGCTGATCGTGACGGGCGACGTGGGCGGCGGATCGCAGCTGACCTTCAATGCGGACCTGAAGCTCGGCGCGTCGATCGGGATCGCCCCCGAATCCACCTACGGTGTGATCGACGTCAACGGGAAAACGCTTTCGATCGGGCAAGCACAGAAGACGACCGTGGCGCACTTGAACGGCAGCGGTTCCGTCAATGCCACGGGCGGCCTCGTTCTTACGGGTGACGGCACGTTCGCAGGGAGCGTAACGGGCCAGTATCCCGGCCTCGAAGTCGAGGCAGCAGTTCCGAACCTGAACTTCTCCGGCGGGCCGGAGTCGTACCTCGCCGGCGACGGGACGCTAGGCAATGTGGAAGCCGCCGTGATCACGCCGGGCCGGCAGCCGAATCCGTTCAGCGACCAGCACGCGATCGCAACGCTCTACACGAAGTCGCTCACGTTCCTCTCGGTTCCGTACGGTCAATACTCAGTCGATGTCTCTTCCGGCGGTGCGGATTCGATCAGCGTCACGGGGAGCGTGAGTCTTGCCGGCGAGCTGGTGATCGTCCCGTCCCCAGCTTCCCCGCCTGTGATGGGGCAGACATTCACGATCATCTCCAACGATGGGAACGATCCGGTCAACGGCGTATTCGCCGGCCGGCCTGAGGGGAGCGTCTCGAGCGAGTACGGCATCCAATTCGCCGTCAGCTATCACGGCGGGGACGGAAACGACGTCGTCCTCACCGTGGTCGGGGTATCGAAGACGTGGACGGGAGCCGCGGGCACGCTCTGGTCCAATGGCGGCAACTGGTCGCCGTCGTCGCCTCCGCTGTCAAGGGAGTCGCTCGTTTTTCCTGCGAATCAAGCTCCGCCACCGGACCTGACCAACGACCTTCCAACAGGGACGATCCTCGGGCCGGCAACGTTCGCAGGCCAGTACACCATTCACGGAAATGCACTGACGCTCACGGGCGACATCACGCATGAGCCGTACGGCCAGGCCGCCTGGGGCGTTCCGTTGACGCTCGGCGCATCGATCACGACGTTCAACGGGTTCAACGACGCCTATAGCTCGATCGACGTCAACGGCAAGACGCTCACGATGGAGCCGTCGTATCGGGAAGCCATCGGAACGTTGAGCGGCAGCGGAAGCCTCGAGGTCACGGCCGGCGTCAGCATCGTGAACGACAGCTCCTTCACCGGCTCGATCCATGGATTCTCGCTCTACAACTCGACGCAGAGTACCGACTCCTGGCTCGAGATCGAGGGAGCGATCCCGAACGCCAGCTATGCAGGGACCAAGACTACGCTTTCAGGCGAAGGATCGATCGGAACGGTCGACGTCGCGTCCATCTTCCTCGGGAAGAGGCTGCCCTTCGACGAGAACACGCACAGCTACGGCACGCTCCACACGAAATCGCTCACGATGAGCCACGGACGTCTTCACCTTGATCTCAATGCATCCGGCGCTTCGAATCAGATCCAGGTGACCGGGAGTGTCTCGCTGGGCGGCGAGCTCGTCGTCGCGATTCCTGACTCCATTCCGGCGTGGAACCAGCAGTTCGTCATCATCGACAACGACGGCATCGACGCCGTGAACGGCACATTCGACAACCTTCCCGAGGGATCGACGTTTCATGCGAGCGGCTACCTCTTCCGCATCACTTATGCGGGCGGGGACGGCAATGACGTCGAGCTGATCACCGCCGCGGCGCCGTCCGCCGTCGCGTCCCAGGAAACAGCCACCTCCGTCATCGGAGAGCCGGTGGCTCTCCACGCTTCGGTGACTTCAGCGCTCGGTACGCCAGCCGGCTTCATCACCTTCCTCGACAACGGAGCGGTGATTGGAACTGCACCGCTGTCGAATAGCACGGCGTTGCTCAGCGTCTCCACGCTCGGCGTCGGACCGCACAGCATCACGGCGGTTTACTCGGGGGGTGGCGCGTTCATCAGCGTCGCGGCCGATCCGCTGACGCACACCGTCGCGCAGGGCGATACGACGACCACTCTCCAGATTGCCGGCACGCAGTTCGGCGCGGCCGAGATCCGCGTCTCGTCGCTTCCGAAAGCTCCCGCGGCTGGTAACGTCGGCGGGACGTTCTCGCTTCGCGAGGATGGCAAGGTGATCGCCGGTGGAAGCATTGCGTCCGGCTCGGGAGATACGGTCATACCGTCTTTGACCGTCGGCAGACACACGCTCGTGGCGTCCTACAACGGTTCCGCGAATTTCCTGCCGAGCGACAGCGTCCCGTTTACGTTCGACGTCACCGAGGCGCCGGTCCAGCTCGACGTCTCCACCGATGACACGGCGGTCGTTCCCGACGGAACGGTCGTGCTGAAGATCTTCGTCACGCCGGTGACCGCGGCTCCGGCAGTGCCCACGGGCACCATCATGATCTCCGAGGCCGGCGTCATCCTGACCCAGGAGTCGTTCACCGGGACGAAGAACGTGATGCTCGAGTTGAGCGGCGGTCACCACACGCTCGTCATCAGCTATTCGGGCGACTCTGACTTCCTCAGCAATTCGGAGAACTTCGAGCTCGACGTCAAAGTAGCCGCGGCCGGCAGGCGGCGAGCGGTCAGGCACTAACGGGGGAATCTCGCTCGCTCGTCCCTCTCACCTTCCGAAAGCCGGTTCTTCGCAGGCGCCGGCGACAAAGAGGGAGAGAGATGAGTGTGGTGGTCGAATTCCGGCCGGACTCCGGTCATCGTCTGACTGATGCCGTCGAACGTTTCCTCGATCTCGAGCGCGCGTCGCGTGCGATCGCAGGGGAGCGGCTGTACCACGAAGTACTGTCGTCCGTTCACGAGCTCTGCGCGTCGATCGTGGAGTGCGAGGCGGCGAAGATGACCAAGGCGCAGATCGTCGAGATCCTGCAGCCGGTACGCGACGTCCACGCCCGCTCGCCGTTCGTCGAGCGGCTGCAGACGTGGCCCGAAGGGTACGCGGGTGACTTCAAGACCGTCGAGTACATCTGCAACGCGTCCAACCAGGCGCCGGAGAACTCGATCGAGTACTTCTGCGAGCAGTACGCGCTGACGCGCGCGATCGCGCAGCAGCACCGGAACAAGGTGCAGATCCAGGCGGCGCGGATCCTCCGCGCGATGCTCGAGAAGCCGCGCGAATCGAAGATCCTCTCGATCGCGTGTGGCAGCTGTCCCGACCTTCGCTCGATCCCGAAGCTGGAGTCGATCGCGGGGGAGATCTGGCTCAACGACGCCGACCGCAACGCCCTCGACTTCGCGCAGGAGAAGCTCGACTGCGTGCGTGAGAAGCTGCACGTCGAGTACGGCCGCGTTCCGCGCGCGATCCGAAAGATCGAGCAGCAGTTCGATCTCGTGATGGCGGGCGGCCTCTTCGACTATCTGCCGGACAGCCATGCGATCTACCTGATCCGCGACGTCACCACGCGCCTCCTCGCGCCGGGCGGCACGTTCTTCTTTACCAACATCGCGCGTGGAAATCCGTACCGCCCGCTGATCGAATACTTTGGCAACTGGACGCTGATCGAGCGGACCGAGGACGAGATCGTCGATTACTGCGTTCAGGCGGGCGTGAAGCGGAAGGCGATTCACGTCACGCGCGAGGCGACCGGGCTGACACTGATCATCGAGGTCGTGAACGTGTGATAAACATGCGCCCCTATGCGCGCGCGTTTCGTCGCCCTGACTCTGTTCGCATTCGCCGCCGTCTCCCTCGCTGCCGCAACTCCCGACCCGTCGCTCCTCAAAGGAATGTGGTGGCGCGAGGTCGGGCCGTATCGCGGCGGCCGCGCTGACGCGGTCGTCGGCATCCCCGATCAGCCGGAGACGTATTACTTCGGCTCGACCGGCGGCGGCGTCTGGAAGACGACCGACGGGGGCCAGACGTGGAGGCCCGTCAGCGACGGGTTCTTCGGAGGCTCCATCGGTGCGGTCACCGTCGCGCCGAGTGATCCGGCGGTCGTCTACGTCGGCGCCGGTGAGGAGACGATCCGCGGAAACGTCTCGCACGGCGACGGCATGTGGAAGTCGACCGACGCCGGGAAGACGTGGAAGCACATCGGTCTCGAAGACTCGCGCCACATCTCCCGCATCCGCGTCCATCCGAACAATCCCGATCTCGTCTACGTCGCCGTGATGGGCCATGCATTCGGCCCGAGCGAGCAGCGCGGCGTCTACCGTTCGAAAGACGGCGGCAAGACGTGGGACCGCGTCCTCTACGTGAACCGCGACGCCGGCGCGGTCGATCTGACGTTCGACCCGTCGAACCCCCGCATCCTCTACGCATCGACCTGGCGCTTCCGGCGCACGCCGTACTCGTTCGAGAGCGGCGGCGAAGGCTGCGCCCTCTGGAAGTCGACCGATGGCGGTGACAACTGGCAGGAGCTCTCCCGCAACAAAGGGATGCCGAAAGGCACCCTTGGCATCATCGGCGTCAGCGTCTCGCCGACGAATCCGCAGAACGTCTACGCGATCGTCGAGGCGAAGGATGGCGGCGTCTACCGCTCGCGCGACGCCGGCGAGACGTGGGCGAAGGTGTCGAGCGAAAGTGATCTCCGCCAGCGCGCCTGGTACTACACGCGGATCTACGCCGATCCGAAGGACGAAGACACGGCGTACGTCGTCAACGTCGGCTTCCACAAGACGAAGGACGGCGGCAAGACGTGGTCGCGCATCCGGACGCCGCACGGCGACAACCACGACCTCTGGATCGCGCCGAACGATCCGAACCGCATGATCGAAGCGAACGACGGCGGCGTGAACGTCACGACCGACGGCGGCGACAGCTGGACGACCGAGAACAACCAGCCGACCGCGCAGTTCTACCGCGTCTCGGTCGACACCGACTTCCCGTACCGGCTCCTCGGCCCGCAGCAGGACAACAGCGCGCTGCGTATCCGCCATCGCACGACCGGCTTCTCGATCGGCTTGCGCGACTGGGAGCCGACGGCGGGCGGCGAGTCCGGCTACATCGTCGCCGATCCGAAGAACCCCGACATCGTCTACGGCGGCTCGTACGGCGGACTCCTCACGATCTACAACCACCGCACCGGCGAGCTCCGCGACGTGAACCCCTGGCCCGACAATCCGATGGGATGGGGCGCCGCCGACATCAAGCAGCGCTTCCAGTGGAACTTCCCGATCTTCTTCTCGCCGAACGACCCCAAGAAGATCTACGCCGCGTCGCAGTACCTGATGCAGTCGACGAACGGCGGATCGAGCTGGCAGACGATCAGCCCCGACCTGACGCGCAACGACAAGACGAAGGGCGGTCCGAGCGGCGGTCCGATCACGAAGGACAACACCTCGGTCGAGTACTACAGCACGATCTTCTATGCGTCCGAGTCGCCCGTCGAGCCGGGCGTGCTGTGGGCCGGTTCCGACGACGGGCTCATTCACGTCTCGCGCGACGGCGGCGGCCACTGGGACAACGTCACGCCGTCGAAGACGATCATGCCCGAGTGGATCATGATCAACGAGATCGACGCGAGCCCCTTCGACAAGGGGACGGCGTACGTCGCCGCCACGATGTACAAGTCGGACGACTTCCGGCCGTACCTCTACAAGACGAACGACTACGGGAAGACGTGGACGAAGATCGTTGACGGCATTCCGAACACCGAGTTCACTCGCGTCGTCCGCTCCGACACGAAGCGCAAAGGGCTGTTGTTCGCCGGCACGGAGCGCGCGGTGTACGTCTCCTACGATGACGGCGCGCACTGGCAGTCGCTCCAGTACAAGCTGCCGACGACGCCCATCAGCGATCTGCTCGTGCACGACGACTCGCTGATCGCGGCGACGGGCGGCCGCGGCTTCTGGATGCTCGACGACATCGAGCCGCTCCGCCAGCTCACACCGGAAGTCGCTTCGAAGTCCGTGTACCTCTTCACGCCGGCCCCGACGTGGCGGATGGAAGGCGGCGGACGCCGCGGTGGGGGCGGCCGTGGCGGCTCGTCGACGGAAGGCCAGAATCCGCCGAACGGCGTCGTCGTCGACTACATCGTCAACGCAAAGCCGAAGACGAAGGTCTCGCTCGCGTTCCTCGGCGCCGACGGCAAGGTCATTCGCGAGTTCAAGGGCGAAGTGCAGGCGGAGCCGGAGAAGCCCGCGCAAGCAACGGGTGTCGCGCCGCCGCCCTCGGCGGCGAAAGAAGAAGCGCCCAAAGAAGGAGTCAAGTCCGAGGGTGGGAAAGCCGAGCAGCAGCCGTCGGAGCAGGCCGAGGCGCGCGAGGAAGAAGACGAGTTCCGTCCGGGCGGTCAGAACGACAAGCTGGCGGACGTCGTCAGCGGTCACAACCGCTTCTCGTGGGACCTCCGCATTCCCGATGCGAAGAAGTTCCCCGGCATGATCCTCTGGGCCGGCGGCACGACCGGCATGAAGGTGCTGCCGGGCGCATACACGGTGAAGCTGACCGTCGGCGATCAGTCGATGACGGCGCCGTTCGAAGTGCGTGAGGATCCGCGGACGTCCGTGAGCGCCGCCGACCTGAAGTCGCAGTATGACTTCGTCACTTCGACGATGGCGAAGCTCTCCGAGGTCAACGAGCAGATCGTCAAGATCCGCGACGTGCGCAAGCAGCTCACCGACGTGAAGAAGCGCGTCGGCAGCGCGAAGGAGTCGAAGCCGATCGTCGACGCGGCGAATGATCTCGACAAGAAGATGACGGCGGTGGAAGAGGCGCTGTATCAGACGAAGAACCACAGCTCCGAGGACCCGCTCAACTACCCGATCAAGCTGAATGACAAGCTCGCGGGCGTTGCCGACTCCGCCGCCACCGGCTCCTGGGCGCCGACTGCGCAGCAGATCGCCGTCCGCGACGAGCTCGTCCCGCAGATCGACGCTCAGCTCGCGAAGCTGAAGGCGATCTGGGAGACCGATCTCCCGGCGTTCAACAAGCTGGCGGCAACGGTGCCGGCGGTGAACGTCACGGAGAAGGAGCGAGAGAAGAAGTAGCCACCCACTCGCCGCCGCGCGCGTGCGATGCGCGCGCGGCGTCGAGGATGCGCTGCTGTTCGAGGCCGTCCTCGAACGTTGCCGCGGGTGCGAGCGCATTGCGGTTGCCGTCGTCGAGTGCGCGCTTCAGCGCGCGGCCGAGGTGCAGCGTGCCGCTGCCGAACGCGCCGCCCATCGTGTTGCCGGGGCGTTTCACGACGTCGTTTCCCGCGATCCGCGTTCCGTTGCGCAGCAGCTCCTCATTCACCAGCCGCAGCGCGGCCTTCTCGCCATAGATCGTGATCGTCGACGGCTCATCGGAGCCGGAGGCGATCGCGCTCAGGCTCATGGACGCGACCGCGCCGCTGGTGAGACGAAGGTTGACGACCGAAAAGTCGTCCGAGGTGACCGGGCGGCCGGAGCGCTCTTTGATGACCGTCTCGAGCGTCGCCTGCACGGCGACGACGTTCTCGCCGGTCAGATACCGCACCGCGTCGGCGAGGTGCGAGCCGACGGCGCCGAGGACACCACCGAGCTGCTCGGCATCGCTCCACCAGTTCCAGCCGCGCGAACGATCGCCGCGGCTCGCGCTGCAATAGCGCATCTCGACATAGCGGATCCCGCCGAGGTTGCGGACTTCCTCGCGCGCGGCGAGATAGGACGGGGTGAAGCGGAGCTCATGATCGATCAGCGCGAGCTGGTTTGGGTGGTTGCGCGCCGTGGCGAGCATTCGCTCCGCTTCCGCCGTGTCGCGCGCCGTCGGCTTTTCGCTCAGCACGTGTTTCCCGGCTTCGAGCGCGGCGATCGCCATCTCGGCATGCTGCAGCGGTGGAACGGTGATCGAGATCAGGTCAGCCTCGCTCTCGATCAGCTCACGCCAGTCGCGGTCGCTTCCCGCGACGGCGATGACGTCGAGCCCGGCTTCCTCGAACGCCGGCCCCTGAACCCGGCTGCCCCAACCCCGTCCGATGATGGCGACCTTGGCCATTTTGGCAACTCCTTTGCGAAAGAGTGATGCATGCAGCCGGAGCGCCGCAAGCACGTTCGCATCCTGACGATCCGCAACTTCGGAGGCGCGACGCTCGTGCTGTTGCTCGCTCTCGCGACGGCGAACGTCATCTCCGAGATGCGCGCGCCGCGCCACGGAGAATATGGCCGTTTGACCATCAGCGCGGAACCGGTCGCCGTCAAGCAGCCGGCAGTCGTCACCGAAGCCGAGGTGCCAGACGAAACGCCGGCAGGACCACCTGCGGCGTTGCTTAGTGGACCTTCGGCGGCCGCGCCGGCGCAGCAACCTGTGATGGCTTCCGTCCAGAGCACAGGCGCCACCGCCGGCGGCCTACCGAGTCACGCCGCCATGACCGATCACGTCACGATCGTCGGCGGGTCCGACGGCATCCACGTCGAGACCGCGCGACGCGATGCCGCGCCGAAGCTCTCGGGCGGCATCTTCCGCCAGTAAACTACGCGCCGCATGACCGCGGAAATTACGTTCGGCACCGACGGCTGGCGAGCCGTGATCGCCGACGGGTTCACATTCGACAGCGTGAAGCGGGTCGCCGCCGCAATCGGCGTTGCGGCGCGAACGCTCGAGCCGCCCGAGGGGATCGATCGCGACACGCTGATCGTCGGCTTCGACCGGCGGTTCCTCTCGCGCGAGTTCGCCCAGCTGGTCGCCGAGACGCTGCGCGACGGCGGCTGGCGCGTCATTCTCTCCGACCGTCCGACGCCCTCGCAGACGATCTCGTTCACGGCGTTCCATCGCAAGGTCCTCGGCGGCATCGTCGTCACGGCGAGCCACAACCCGGCGAAGTACAACGGTCTGAAGTTCAAGGCGTGGTACGGCGGCTCGGCGCTGCCCGAGACCTACGCCGCGATCGTGAAGAGCCTCGGGAACTCCGATCGTCGCGAGGGCGGAAGCATCGCCGAGGAGAACATCCTCGACGACTACCTCGACGCCGTCCGCGCCCAGCTTGACATCGCGCTGATCCGCAACGCGCGCCTCGCCATCCTCCACGATCCGATCCACGGCGTGGCGTCCTCGCTTCCGTCGCGCATCCTCGGCATCGACTACGTCGGCAACGCGCGCATCCTCAATCGCGAGACGCATCCGATCGACACCACGCTCATCGACGGCATCCGCGGCGAGGTGAATCCGTCCTTCGGAGGCGTCAATCCCGAGCCGATCGCCGAGAACCTCGTCGCCGCGCGCAACGTCATGCTGACCGGCCATTACGACCTCGCCATCTGCAACGACGGCGACGCCGACCGCCTCGGCATCCTCGACGAGCGCGGCGAGTTCGTCTCCCCGCAGAAGATCATCGCGCTGCTGGCGCTCTACCTTGTCCGCGACAAGAAGATGCACGGCGAGATCGTCAAGACCTTCTCGACCTCCCGCCTCGTCGAGAAAGTCGCAAAGACCCTCGGCGCGACGCTGCATGAAACCCCGATCGGTTTCAAATACGTCGCCGACCTCATGCTCTCCCGCGACATCCTCATCGGCGGCGAGGAAAGCGGCGGCATCGGCTTCGGCCACTTCCTCCCCGAACGCGACGGCATCCTCTCCGGCCTCATGGTCGCCGAATGCGTCGCCCACAACAGCCGCCCTCTCTCCGAGATCATCGGCCGAATGGAACAAGAGTTCGGCGCCCTCTCCTACGACCGCCGCGACCTCCACCGCCCAATGGAACAGTGCGCGCGTTTGATCGAGCGGGTGAAGGCGGGGGAGCTGAATGGTGCTTTCGGCGTTCCGTTCGCATCCCGCGAGGAGAAAGACGGCGTCAAACTCAACTTCGACGACGGGTCGTGGATCCTCTTCCGCAAGAGCGGCACCGAGCCGATCATCCGGATCTACGCGGAGGCGCCGAGCGGCGCGCAGGTGCGGGAGATGCTGGACACAGCCGTGGCAGAGCTAGATCGGTAGGCCTCTGCTAGCAGTCCCTCCCGATGCATCCCGAAACTCAAATCCCGCGTACGCAGTTCACCCGCGAGTCGATCCTCGACGACTACCGCGTCGCATTCCGGTCGCGGCAGGCGAGTCTGATTGGGCGTCGTGAGGTGCTGACGGGGAAGGCGAAGTTCGGGATCTTTGGGGACGGGAAAGAAGTGGCGCAGGTGGCGCTGGCGCGGGCGTTTCGGAAGGGCGACTGGCGCTCGGGCTACTACCGCGACCAGACGCTCGTCTTCGCGTTAGGTATCGGGACACTCGACGAATTCTTCGCGCAGCTCTACGCCGACACCGACCGCGATCCGTGGTCGGGCGGGCGGTCGATGAACGCGCATTTCGCGTCGCGGATCATCGACGAACACGGGGAGTGGAAGAGTCAGACCGACGCGTACAACACGAGTGCCGACGTCTCGCCGACCGGCTCGCAGATGCCGCGACTCGTCGGCCTGGCGTGGGCGTCGAAGCTCTATCGCGAGCTCGATGAACTGAAAGCGGCGACGCAGTTCTCACGCAACGGCGACGAGATCGCGTGGGGAACGATCGGCAACGCCAGCTGCGCCGAGGGGATGTTCTGGGAGTCGTTGAACGCGGCGGGCGTGATCGGAATCCCGATGGTCATTTCGATCTGGGACGACGGCTTCGGCATCTCCGTCCCGAACGAGTTCCAGATCACGAAGAGCAACCTCTCGGAGCTGCTGACAGGCTTCCAGCGCGAGCGGGGGAGCACGCAGGGCTTTGACATCTACACCGTCAAAGGGTGGGACTACCCGGCGCTCTGCGAGACCTACGTCGCCGCGTCGTCGATCGTCCGGATGGAGCACGTCCCGGCGATCATCCACGTCATCGAAGTGACGCAGCCGCAGGGCCACTCCACGTCGGGAAGCCACGAGCGGTACAAGACCAAAGACCGCCTCGAGTGGGAAGTCGAATTCGACTGCATCAAGAAGATGCGCGACTGGATGATCGGGCAGGGGATCGCGAGCGCCGACGAGATCGACGCGTTCGAGCGCGAAGACCTCAAGATCGTCCGCGACTCGCAGCGGCGGATGTGGGAGGCCTACCGCTCCACCATCGACGCCGATGTGAAGCAGGCGATTGCCTACCTTGATCAGCTCGGGACCGCGGCCGACGCGCGCAACGAGCTGGCGCGCAACCAGGCGCCGTATCGCCGCGACGCCATGCGCGCGCTCAGCACCGCGATCGTGCAGGCGGGGAGCGCGTCGCCGGAGATCACGCAGTGGCTCGCCGAGGCTCAGAAGCAAGGCGACGAGCGATACGGCGCGCACCTCTACAGCGAGGGCGACGACTCCGCGCTGAAGGTGCCGGAAGTCGCGCCGGAGTACGCGGACGACGCGCCGGTGCTCAACGGATTCGAGATCATCAACCACTGCTTGGACCACGCGCTGCGGCGCGACGCGCGCGTCATCGTCTTCGGCGAAGACGTCGGCAAGCTCGGCGACGTCAACCAGGGATGCGCGGGGCTGCAGGAGAAGTACGGGCTCTATCGCGTGATGGACACCGGCATCCGCGAGTGCACCATCGCCGGGCAGGCGATCGGTGCGGCCCTGCGCGGACTGCGCCCGATCGCGGAGATCCAGTATCTCGACTACGTCCTGTACGCGCTGCAGATCCTCTCGGACGATCTCGCGACGTTGCGCTGGCGTTCGGCGGGCGGCCAGAAGGCGCCGGTGATCATCCGGACGCGCGGCCACCGGCTCGAGGGAATCTGGCACTCCGGCTCGGAGATGGGGGCGCTCATTCACCTTCTCCGCGGGATGTACGTCTGCGTGCCGCGCAACATGACGCAGGCGGCCGGCATGTACAACACTCTGCTCCGCGCCGAGGAGCCGGCGATCGTGATCGAAGTGCTCAACGGATATCGAACGAAGGAAAAGCTGCCGTCGAACGTGAGCGAGTTCACGCTGCCGCTCGGCGTGCCGGAGGTGATCCGGCAGGGGAGCGACGTCACGCTCGTTTCCTACGGCGCGACGCTCCGCATCGTGCAGGAGGCGGCCGAGCTGCTCGCCACCGCCGGCATCGATGCGGAGATCATCGACATCCAGACACTCCTGCCATTCGATCGTCCCGGGATCATCGCCGAGTCGCTGAAGAAGACGAACCGCATCGCCTTCATCGACGAAGACGTCCCCGGCGGCGCGTCAGCGTTCATGATGCAAAACGTCCTTGAGCGCGACGGCGGCTACGAGTGGCTCGACGCCCAGCCGATCACCATCACCGGCAAAGCACACCGCCCCTCCTACGGCTCCGACGGCGACTACTGGTCGAAGCCGAACCGGGAGTCGATTTTCGCGGCGGTGTATGGGCTCGTGAACGAAACGAAGCCGCGGATCGTGTAGCGTTTTTTGCATACACTCCCGGCATGCTCGCTGAGCTCCTGCTGAAATGGCCGCTCGTTCGCCAGCTGCGCGATCGATCCGACGGGACCGGCAGCGATGCGATGTCGGAGAAGACGCGGGAGCTGAGACCGAAGAACGACGGGACGAAGGTCGCGCGGTCGATCTGTCCGTACTGCGGCGTCGGCTGCGGGCAGCTCGTCTATCACCGTGACGGGAAGGTGGTCTCGATCGAGGGCGATCCGGCGTCGCCGATCTCGCGCGGGCATCTCTGTCCCAAGGGCGCCGACAGCTTTCAGCTCGTCACCCATCCCGGCCGCGCGAAGAGCGTGAGGTACCGTCCGCCGAGATCGAAGCATTGGATGGAGATCTCGCGCGAGCAGGCGATGGAGATGGTCGCCGAGCGGCTCTGGAGCTCGCGCAACCGCACGTTTGACGAGCGCGCGAAGCACAGCACCGGCGTCGCACACCTCGGCGGCGCCACGCTCGACAACGAAGAGAACTACGTCATCAAGAAACTATTCACGGCGGGTCTGGGCCTGGTCTGCATCAGCAACCAGGCCCGGATCTGACACAGCTCCACGGTGCCCGGTCTGGGCACCTCGTTCGGGCGCGGCGGCGCCACCACCGCACAGCAGGACCTCGCCAACGCCGACGCGATCCTCATCATGGGGTCGTCGATGGCCGAGAACCATCCGGTCGGCTTCCAGTGGGTCATGGAGGCGCGCGAGAAGAACGGCGCGAAGGTCATTCACGTCGACCCGCGTTTCACGCGCACGAGCGCGATGGCCGATCACTGGCTCCCGCTCCGCGCCGGCAGCGATCTCGTCTTCCTCGGCGCGCTGATTCGCTACACGATCGAGAACGAGCGCTACTTCCGCGACTACGTCGCGCGCTACACCAACGCGCCGACGATTCTCCGCGAAGACTTCCAGGACACCGAAGACCTCGACGGCTTCTTCTCCGGCTGGGACGGGAAGAAGTACGACCCGACGACGTGGCTGTACGAAGGGGCGAAGCCGAAGGAAGACGCGCCGGGACATCGTGAGAGCGGCGGTGGCCACGGAAAGGATCGCGGCGGCGAGGCGCAGAACGTCCACCAGCCGATCCGCGACGAGACGCTGCAGAATCCGCGTTGCGTCTTCCAGGTATTGAAGCGCCACTTCGCGCGCTACACGCCGGAGCTCGTCGAGCAGCTCTGCGGCATTCCGAAGGAGCGTTTCCTGGAGATCGCCGACATCTATACGAGCGCCTCTGGTCCGGAGAAGACCGCCGCGATCTGCTACGCGGTCGGCTGGACGCAGCACTCGACCGGCGTCCAGATCATCCGCGCCGCCGCGATTCTTCAACTCCTCCTCGGCAACATCGGACGGCCGGGCGGCGGAATCATGGCGCTGCGCGGCCACGCGTCGATCCAGGGCTCGACCGACATCCCGACGCTCTACGACATCCTCCCTGGCTATCTCCCGATGCCGGCGCTCGAGGATGAGGACTCGCAGTCGCTGGGGGGGTACATCAAGAAGCACCAGTCGCCGAAGGGGTGGTGGTACAACATCGACAAGTACATCGTCTCGCTGTTGAAGGCGTACTACGGCGACGCCGCGACACGCGAGAACGACTTCGGCTTCGACTGGCTGCCGCGCCTCACCGGCGACCACTCGCACTTCGGCTACTGGACCGAGATGCAGGATGGGAAGCTCGAAGGGCTCTTCATCATGGGACAGAACCCGGCGGTCGGCGCGCCGAACGGCAAGTTCGAGCGGACCGCGCTCGGGAAGCTGAAGTGGCTCGTCGTGCGCGACATGGTCGAGACCGAGTCGGCGACGTTCTGGAAGGACTCGCCGGAGGTTGTGAACGGCGAGCTCGATCCGGAGCAGTTGGACACCGAGGTGTTTTTCTTTCCCGCGGCGTCCCACGTCGAGAAGGCGGGGACGTTCACGAACACGCAGCGGCTGCTGCAATGGCGCGAGAAGGCGGTCGATCCGCCGGGCGCGTGCGACAGCGACCTGCAGTTCATGATCGAGCTCGGACGGAAGATGAAGGAGCGCGCCACCGACGCGCCGCGCGACGCCGGCCTCCGCGCGCTCACCTGGAACTACGCCGACGACGACTCCGACGCGGTGCTGCGCGAGATCCAGGGGAACGTGAAGAACTTCGGCACGCTGAAGAACGACGGCTCGACGACGTGCGGCTGCTGGATCTACTCCGGCGTGTACGACGGCGAGAACAAAGCGAACAAGCGGGAGCCGAAGGGCAAGTACGGCCACGGATGGGGTTACGCGTGGCCACTCGACCGCCGCATCCTCTACAACCGCTGCTCCGCACGGCCCGACGGCACGCCGTGGAGCGAGCGGAAGAAGCTGGTGTGGTGGGACGAGGCGAAAGGGGAGTGGACGGGTGACGACGTCCCCGACTTCACGAAAGAGAAGCGGCCGGACTATCCCGGCGATGAAGAGAAGGGGGGCGACGAAGCGCTCCCCGGCGACGCGCCGTTCATCATGCATCCGGACGGCGCGGGGTGGATCTGGGTTCCGTCGGGCCTGAAAGACGGTCCGCTGCCGGCGTTCTACGAGCCGCTCGAGTCGAACATCGCGAATCCGCTGTACGAACAGCAGACGAATCCGGCGGCGAACAAGATGGAGCGCGACGACAACCGTTACGCGAGCTCGCCCGATCCGCGGTTCCCGTACATCCTGACCACGTACCGCCTCACCGAACATCACACCGCCGGTGGGATGTCGCGCACGCTCTCGCACCTCGCGGAGCTGCAGCCGGAGCTCTTCGCCGAGATCTCGCCGGAGCTCGCCTCGGCGGCCGGCGTCGCGAATGGCGATCGCGTGAAGATCTCCACCGCGCGCGGCTCGATCGAGGCGCGCGCTCTCGTCACCGACCGCATGCCGCCGCTCGACGTGGACGGCTGCCGCGTCCACCAGGTCGGCCTCCCGTATCACTTCGGCTACCGCGGCCTCGTCAAGGGCGACATCGTCAACGACCTCCTCGCCATCAGCGAGGAGCCGAACGTCCGCATCTTCGAATCGAAAGGACTGACGTGCAGTCTGAGCCGCGCGTAACAGGTTTTTTCACCGACTCGACGCTCTGCATCGGATGTAAGGCGTGCGAGGTGGCGTGCAAGGAGTGGAACGACGTTCCGGCGGATGGCTTCCGCTGGAGCGGCCTCTCGTACGACAACACCACGTCGCTCGGCCACTCGACGTGGCGGCACGTGAAGTTCGTCGAAAGGCCGCCGGAGATCGGGCGCGGTGGGAACGCACCCGAAGGCGTGACGTGGGAGTTCTCGTCCGACGTCTGCAAGCACTGCGAGAACGCCGGCTGTCTCGAGTCGTGTCCGACCGGCTCGATCATCCGCACCGAGTTCGGCACCGTCTACGTGCAGCCTGACATCTGCAACGGCTGCGGCTATTGCGTCGTCTCCTGTCCGTTCGGCGTCATCGACCGCCGTCCAGACGACGGCCGCGCGTTCAAGTGCACGCTCTGCTACGACCGCCAGAAAGTAGGCGAGATCCCCGCGTGCGCGAAAGCGTGTCCGACGCAGTCGATCCTCTTCGGCGATCTCGAAGAGCTGGAGCGCGCGGCCGATCGCCGCATCGCGCAACTGCATTCCGCCGGCATGACCGACGCGCGGATCTGGAACGCGAAGGAGACGAGCGTCGGCGGCGCGCATGCGTTCTTCCTCGTGCGCGGCGACGCGCGCGCGTACAACCTCCCGGAAAATCCGGAGGTCCCGACGGTCCATCTCAAGGCCGCCTGGACCTCGGCCGCCGCCGCAGCCGCGGTGCTCGCGGTCGGGTCGCTGCTCGCGTTCGCGGTCGGAGGGAAGCGATGAGGCGCGCCCCTCACCTGGCCTTCGGCCACCCTCTCCCCGCTGACGCGGGGCGAGGGGTAATGACGAAAGAGCGGCGTTTTTTACCCTTCGCCCCGCGAAGCGGGGAGAAGGTGGCCGAAGGCCGGATGAGGGGCGCGGTCGAATGAACGAACCCACCTACTACGACCTCCCGCTCCTGAAGCCGCCGGTGTGGACGTGGGAGATCCCGCTCTACTTTTTCGTCGGCGGGGCGGCGGGGGCGGCATCGGTGATCGGATTTGCGGGGCGGCTCACCGGAGCGAAACCGTCGCTCGTCCGCGACGCGCGCTGGATTGCCGCGATCGGCGCGACTGTCTCCGCGCCGCTTCTCATCAGCGACCTCGGGCGGCCCGATCGCTTCCTCAACATGCTCCGCGTCTTCAAGCCGCAGTCGGCGATGTCGGTCGGCGCGTGGGCACTCGCCGGTTTCGGCGCCTCTTCGACGGCCGCGGTCCTCGGACCGCGCGTGCTGCGCGACGTCGCCGCCGCCGGCTCCGCGTTCTTAGGCCTCGTCATGTCGACGTACACCGGCGTCCTCCTCGGCGTGACCGCGATTCCCGCCTGGAACAAGCACGCCGCCACGCTCCCCGTGCATTTCGCCGCCTCGGCGCTCGCATCCGCGACGTCGCTCCTCGAGCTCCGCGATCACGACGAGCCGGCGCTCAACGCCCTCGCCGCGCTCGCCGCATCGTTCGAAACGTGGACGGGATATCAGCTCGAACGAAAACAAACACCTTCACCTGCGATGCGTACCGCCGGCGTCCTCTCTGGACCGATCCCGCTCGCCCTGCGGCTCATCGGCATGAAGTCGAAGAAAGCGCGCCGCGTCGCGGCCGCAATCACGATCGCGGGATCGCTCGTGACGCGTTTCGCGTGGGTCGAAGCGGGGAAGAAATCAGCCGCGCAGGCAATGCGTAGCTGACAGCCGGTCGGCGAGCGATCGCCGCGACGGCAGCAGCGCGAGCAGGAACCCGATCCCCGCCGTCGCGAACGAGAGGAACATCGCCGCCCATCGGCCCGACGCGCGCCCGAGCGTCATCGGCTCCGCCACCACGCGCACGTCGAAAATCGCTCCGCCGATCGTCTTGCCCCACAGCAGCCACGTTCCAACGAAGTAGTAGTACGAGACGATGACGACGAAGCCGGCGAGCGCCGCGACCGAAAACCAGTCGCGGGCGGGCGGCAGCAGCGGCAACAGCGCGAGCGCTAGAGCGACAAACAAGGAAAGGTCAGTGAGCAGCGCGAAGAGCCGCTTGAACCGCGGAGCATCGTCGACATCGTCGTCAACATCGACCACATCGAGAACGACGGCTGGCTCCGCGATCGCCGGAACCGGCTCCAACTCCATCTCGTCGAACCGCATCACACCCTCCCGTCACTGCGGCGACTACGCCGCTTGCCGCATCGTCAGATATTTTACGTAAATCTTGTACAGAAGGTCTTTCGGCTGTCCGTTGTAGCGGACCGCGAGCTCTTTGCTGCGCTTCGCGAGGTCGTCGCTGGGGTCGAGCTTCAGCACCTCGTCGAACTCCTTCATCGCGTCGGGGAGCCGCTCTTCCTGCAGTGCGGCGGCGCCGAGGTTGAAGTGCGCGTCGATGACCATCCGGGTGATGTTCTTGTTCTGCGGGTCCTGCGTGCTGAGCTGCTGCAGATTGCCGAGGGCATCGGCGAAGCGGTGCTCCTTGAAGAGCGACTTCGCCGCGTCGAGCTTCGCGACCTGCTGCGCCGAGGTGTCGTAGAGCGGCTTCACGTCGGCGGGAAGAGCTTTCACGCGCATCGCCTGCTCGAACGCCCGCTTCGCGCCGTCGTAATCGTGGGCGTCGTACGCAGTCCGGCCGGCGTTGACCTGATCCGAGAAGTACTGCGCCGACGGCTTCCCGCCGATCATCGCGGCCGCCTGCGACTTCTTCTGCTGCAGGTCGGCGATCATGACGACCGCCGCGTCGTGCTGCGGGTCCTCCGCCTTCACATCCTGCAGCTTCGCGATCGCGAGGTCGTACTTCCCTTGCTGCGACAACCTCGCCGCGTCCGCGAAGATCGCCTTCGTCGCCCCCGGGTCGGACACAGGCTTCGAGAGGAACTTCGAATACGCAAACCACCCGGCGCCTGCGAGGACGGCTACCGCGACGATCGCGATCACCGCGCCCATCGGCGAGCGTTTGGCCGCCTTCGCCGGCGCTGCCTTCGCGGCGGCCTGCTTCTTCTCCTCGGCGGACGCTTTCGGCGGCGGAGTGGCGACCGGGACTTCGTACGTCCCTTCGAGGTCCTCGTCGGCGAAGATGTCGCGTTTCGGGGTGGAGGGTGGGAGGTAGTCGGTGACCGTCGCCGCGGCGCCGCCTTCGTCGACCGTGTTCGAGAGACGCTCCAGGTAGTCGTGCGCCGAGGCGTTCGTCGGATCGACGCGCAGCACCTCGTTGAACTTCTCGCGTGCGCCGTCGAAATCGCGCCGGTCGAATGCAGCGACCGCGCCCGTGAGCAGCGGCTCGATCTTCTGCTCCGTCTCGCGCCGTTTCGCTTTGGCCTTCTCGATGCGGTCGGAGGCCGGCTCGTTGGTGACGTCGATGAGGAAGATGCGCGACCAGAGGTCGATCGCCTGCTGGAAGTCGCCGCTGTCGTAGGCGCGGTCGCCGTCGGCGAGGTACTGATCGATCTTGCGGCGGTCGTCGTCGCTCGTCTCGAACGAAGCGGACGAGAAGTCGAATTCGGCCGAGCTGGCTGCCGGCGGAGCGGCGGCCGGCGGGGGAGCCGGTGCGGCGGGCGCCGGCGCGTCGAATGAGAACCCGGCGCCGGCGGGAGTGTCGAACGAGAATCCGGCCGGTTCGGGCGCGGGCGGAGGAGCAGGTGCCGGCTTCGGAGGCTCCGGCTTCGCCGCCGGGGTCTCGAACGAAAATCCAGCGAGCGCGCCGTCGGCGGAGGGGGGCGCCTTCTCTTCTTCGAACGTGAAGCCGAAGTCCGCGGCCTGTGCCGTGCCGCGGCCGGGAGTCGCTTGCGGTGTCTCGACGATGAATGACGGCGCGTCGAAGCTGAACCCCTGAGACGCCGGAGGCGCGGCGGGTGCCGGTGTAGCGACCGCCGGTGTGGTGACCGCCTTCTCCATCCGCTGCACCGCGGGATGGTCGGGATCGAGCGAGCGCGCCTTCTCCATGTTCGTGCGCGCCGAGGCGGTGTCGTTGTTCGCCATGCTCTGGTCGAACTTGCGCGCGAACTGGTCGACGAACGGCGCCGCTTCCATCTTCTCGCGCGCCGATTCGTTGAGGACGCGCGCGTCCTCGTTCATCAGGTCGTTCGTGAGGATTTCGGTCGTGATGTTGACGACGCGCTGGAAGTCGCGATGGGTCATCGCGTCGCGCGCTTCCGCGAGGGCGTCGCCGGTGGCGGCGGCAGGGACGAGCTTGTCGATGTCGATCGGCGCCATCGGATTGCGCGCCTTCTCCAGCAGCTTCTTCGCCGGATCGAACTGCGGGTCCATCTGGAGGATCAGGCCGCAACCCTGGATGACCTCCTCGGTCCGCCCGACTTTGTAGAGCTGCAGTGCCTGATCGAACGTCGACATCACCCGGTCTTTCACCGCGGTCGACAGCGACGGATTGCCCAGGTAAGTTGCCATGCTTGGAGAGTCTCCGAAGTCGCGCGATTATACCCGCGCGTCCCGCATATACTCCGCCGCTGGAAGGGGATTGGACGCGCCCCTGGAAGAGGATTGGAAAAATGGACTTTGTGGCAACTCCGAACGCGCCGGCCGCTATCGGCCCGTATTCGCAGGGCGTGATCTCTCACGGCGTGCTCTACACCTCGGGGCAAGTGGCGCTCGACCCCGCGACCGGGAACCTCGTCGACGGCGACTTTTCCGCGCAGGCCCGCCGCGTTTTCGACAACCTCTCCGCCGTGCTCACCGCGGCCGGAACGAGCTTCGGCAACGTCCTCAAGGCGACCGTCTACGTCACCGATCTCGCCAACTTCGGGACGCTGAACTCGATCTACGCCGAATACTTCGGCTCGCATAAGCCGGCCCGGACGACGGTGCAGGTATCGGGGCTGCCGAAGGGTGCGCTGGTCGAGATCGATCTGGTTGCGGTGGTCTAGTCGGCATCCGGCATCCGGCATCCGGGGTCCGTATCAGTCAGTGTGACAATGAGTTAGCTCCGGATGCCGGTTGCCGGATGCCGGATCCCGACCTGGCAGCCCCGTTGCAGTCTGGAGCTGTCAACATGCGTCCCCTCCGTTGGGTCGTTCTCGCCGCCGCCCTCCTCACCACACCGATCTTCGCAGCCGTCCGGCTGACCTACGACCTCGGAGGGAAGGCGACGCCGGTGGTGTGGCCTTCGAACGCCTTTCCGTTGCAATACACCGTCGACCGCCGCGTCGCTGACAAGTTCGGCGTCGACGCGGTCGATCGCGCGTTCAGCGCCTGGACGTCCGTTCCCGACGCGAACATCACGTTTCACGATGCAGGCGTCGGCGACGTCGCGAAGGCAGGGCAGGACAACGTCAACACCGTGACGATGCTCGACGGTCTTTTCAAAGACCAGGGCTTCATCGCCGTCACCACCAACTGGTACGACACGAGCGGCTCGATGACCGAAGCCGACATCCAGATCGACCCGACGCAGGTCGGCACTACGTACCCCGCGCTCGCCACGATCGAGCACGAGGTCGGCCACTTCCTCGGCCTCGATCACTCGCCGGTGCTTTCGGCGGTGATGTACCCGTACGTCTGCAAGAGCTCCACGGCGAACCTCGACAGCGATGACCGCATCGCGATCGCCGCGGTCTATCCGAAGGCCGATCCGACGTCCGCAGGCGCGACGCTCACCGGCCGTGTCACCGCGGACGGCGCCGGCGTCTTCGCGGCGCAGGTCGTCGCCGTGAACGACAACGGCGAGCCGGTCGCCACGTCGCTCAGCGACTCGACCGGCGACTTCGTCATCGAGGGCGTTCCCAGCGGGACGTACCGCGTCTACGCGGAGCCGCTCGACGGCCCCGTGCAGCCGGCGAACCTCGACGGCGTCTATCGCATCGCGAAGGTGACGTCGTTCGCGACCCGCTTCGTCGCCGGCGCGCCGATGACGGTCAAGAGCGGCAGCGTCTACGGCAATCTCGCCATCGACGCCGGCGGTCCTCCCGTGAAACTGAACCCGAAGTATGCCGGCCTCGCGACGTCTCCGACCGGCGGCGACTTCGCCCTCACCGCGTCGATGGTCTCGGTCAAAGCGGGGACCACCGTGACGCTCGCGATCGGCGGCGACGGGTTTACGAGCGGCATGACGAAGTTCGAGGTCCTCAATCCGTCGATGAAGCGCACCTCCGACTTCCGTTACGGCGCGAACTACGTCTACGCCACCTTCCAGGTCGCTCCCGACGCGACCGGCGGCTCGGCGAGCATCATGGTGACCAGCGGCAACGACACCGCCGCCCTCACGGGCGCCGTCCACATCGACGGCATTCCCCGCGGCCGCGCCGTCCGGCACTAGCACGTATTCTTGTGCCGCATGCAGTTCACCAAGTACCTGCGCGACGGCGTTCGATCCGGCGAAATCACCTGCAGCGTTCGCATCTGGATGAACGCGCGTGTGAAGGCGGGACATCGCTACCGGATGGGAGCAGGGGAGATCGAAGTCGACACGGTCGAGCAGATCACGATCGCCGACATCACCGAGGAGATCGCGCGCGAGTCGGGATTCGCGAGCGTGGCTGACCTGCTGAAGATCGCGAAACACGGACGCGGCGAGAACGTCTATCTCGTCCGGTTTCACTACGTGCCACCCGGCGTTGATCTCCGCGCAGGATAGATCATCATGCGTCAACGAGCCGGTCATGCATGTCAGGCCTCATGTCTACAATGCCGGGCCTGAACTTGACGTTGTCAGGTACGGATTCCACGATGTCAGGTATGGTCGCCAGGTTCGCCAGGGTGGCTTCGGATGGTCGGCCCCGATTGCATTCATTGTTAGGTTAGAGCTCACCGCGTCGATGCATGAGCAACGCGGCTCGGACGATCATGTCTTCGACACGGACGATCTTGTCTCCGATGTTAGAGTCGTCATCGCAATTTCTCGGTAACAGAACCATACTTGGCGGGTACCTAGCCCCGCGGACAGGTCTTTCAACGCATCCGCCAGGACTCACGTCGGATCTTGATGCCATTCGAACTTTGTAGTCAGGATATTCAACAGTTTCGACATGGTATGATCGCCATCGTGAGTGACGCGGTTCAGAACCTAATAGACGACAGCTCGCGCCTCCAGGAACTTCGCGCCCGACTCGCGGAGATCGACGCGGAGCGCGCGGACATTCACGCCCAGATCAAAGCGGCCATGCAGCGCATCGCGGCGGTCGTCAACCGCGAGGTGCCGCCGGCCGCGGACATGCCGCTCGTGCATCACATCCTCTGGACCCTCCGCAGCAACCGCGCGTTCGCCCTCTCTCCCAACGACGTCGCCCAGCGCCTCGGCATGACCCGCCGCGCCCAACTCGAGAACATCCGCGTCCACCTCTCCCGCATGCTCCGGAAAGGCTGGATCAAACGCGTCGCCCACGGCCGGTACCAAGCGCACAACGAGTAGCGTCCTGCTACGATTGACGAGATGCGAACCTACGAGCTGACGATCGTCATCGAGCGCGACCAGGACGGCCGTTACCTAGCCGTCTGTCCGGCGCTTCAAGGCTGCTATACCGAAGGTGAATCCGAGCAGGAAGCGCGGAGTCTGATTGCCGACGCCGTCCGGTTGCACATCGAGAGTCGTCTCGACCGCGGCGAGCCGATCCCGGACGAAGTCTCAACAGAAAGGCTCAGTGTTTCCGTTTGACGCAGAAGCTCCGTCAGATAACCGGCCGCGAGCTCATCACGATTCTTCGGCGTCACAGGTTCGAGATCGATCGTCAATCGGGAAGCCACGTAATCATGATTCACCCCGACGGTCGCCGAGTGACCATCCCCGTTCACGCCGGACGCACTCTAGGTAAAGGCCTCCTCCGCTCCGTCATGACTGATGCGGGTTTGAGTCGCGAAGATCTCGAGTAGGCAGTCACCCTTAGGAGTGTCGCCTCGCGTGAACCGTACATCCGCGTCCACTCTCCCGCATGCGCCGAAAACGCTGGATCAAACGCATCGGCCACGGCCGATACCAAGCGCATGCGGAGTGGGCGCGCGCGTCGCCCACGGCCGGTACCAGGCGCATAACGAGTAGGCGCACCGCAGGAAGGCCGTTGGAGAGCTGATCGGGGTCGAGGCCGTGCGTATACTGACGTATTGTCGGCAAACATTCTCTCGCTTTCGCGGAGGGCTTTGAGCTGGTCCGCGTTGAGCTGGTTCTGGCTCTTGGCTCCTCATTGGCGCCGTTTCGGGGTTCAAGTCCGGGCGCGGGCGTGGCGGAGGAAATTAGACGATGGGCGTGATTTTTCGCGCGACAGGGCGCCAGATTCTTGAGATGAACAAAATCCAGCGCTTCGTCTATGGGCACTACGCGTGGGCGGACATGGATGGCGAGCAGAAGGTCGAGGAGGCCGGGAGCGGCATCCTGGTGGCGCGAGGCCTCGGACTGACCGCAAAGCACGTCACCAAATCCTTCTTCAAGCTGGATCCGCAGTGCGACGCGTTGCATCTACGTTCGAGCCCGCTCGATCCGCAATACCGCGTGATCAACCGGCAGTCAGAATACGGGACTCGCGTGTACCAAGCGCCGTACGAGGGCGATGAGGTGACCTGGATGCCGGATATGACCTCGCCGTCGCACGATACCGACATTACCTGCATGGTCCTTGAGCCGCGGAGTGACGCGGCGATTCGCCTGGTGCCGACCCTGAAGTTCTTCGATTGGGAACTGCTACCGCCGAAGGTCGGCTCGGTGGTCACGGCCTACGGCTGGCCGGAACAGCATATCAACATCACCGGCCTCGATGACGAGAGAGAGATCCATGATCTCTCCGTCGAGCTTCGTGTCGAGTCGGCATACGTTACCGAGTGCTGCCCGGTCATGAAGGAACACGGGCTGCGGGAGTTCCCAGGCTTCGTGCTCGATCGGGACCTGCCGCACGGAATGAGCGGAG
>DASXIH010000098.1:0-6202 GCA_036498125.1 Thermoanaerobaculia bacterium | reverse complement strand
CTGTCGGACGGCATCATGGCCCGCGTCTCGCCGAGCGGCCCCCCGCTCCGCTTCAGTATCTCCTGGGGCGGCGCCGAGTTCGGCGACCGCACCTCGATCGAAAGCGCGATGAAAGCGGCGGATCAGGCGATGTACCGGACGCGGTCGCAGGCGCGGGCGTAGCTCACACCCTGCGCCGCCCGCGCGATGGCTTCTTCTCGAGTTCTTCCCACGCTTCGACGCCGCCTACGGTGCAGCGGGGGATCTTTTCGCCGAGGGTTTCTTCGATCTGGCGGACCATCGGGAGATCCTGCCAGGTCGTAATCGTGGAGACGATTCCTTCGGCGCTGCCGCGGGCGGTGCGGCCGCCGCGGTGGACGTAGTCCTCGACGTTCTCCGGGATGTCGAAGTTGATGACGTGGCGGATGCCGGGGACGTCGATGCCGCGACCCGCGATGTCGGTGGCGACGAGGATGCGGTGCTGCCCTTCGCGGAAGCTCTCCAGCGCCTCGACGCGGCGCTTCTGCGAGAGGTCGGAGTGGATGCGCGTCACGGGATGCCCTTTGCGCTCCAGCACGTGGTACAGCCAGTCGGCGTCGATTTTTCGCCGGGCGAAGACGAGCGTCGATCCGAGCTCCTCGTTCAACAGCTCCAGCAGCGCTTTGCGCTTGTCTTCTTCCTTGACGATATACAGCCGGTGGCTGATCCCTTCGGCCGCGCCGCCGACCGGCATGATGTCGACGCGCACGGGATCGTGCATGAACTCATTCGCGATCATCTCGATCGAGTCGGGCATCGTCGCCGAGAACATCATCGTCTGCCGCTTGCGCGGGAGGCGGCGGAGGATGTCGCGCACCTGCGGGAGAAAGCCGAGGTCGAGCATGTGGTCGGCCTCGTCGAGGACGAGCTGTTCGATCGCGTCGAGTTTGACGTGGTTGTGCCGGACGTGATCGAGCAGCCTGCCGGGCGTGGCGACGACGATGTCGGGCGTCTGCCGCAAGTCTCTCGTCTGCGGGTTCATCTTCACGCCGCCGATGAGGCAGGCGGTCGAGAGCTCATGTTCGGCGCCGAAGAGATCGAGGAAGGCCTTCGTCTGGAGCGCGATCTCGCGCGTCGGAGCGAGGATCAGGCCGCGGACGCCTTCGCCGTGCGTCAGCCGCTGCGCGATCGGCAGGACGAACGCGGCGGTCTTGCCGCTGCCGGTCTGCGCCAGGCCGATGACGTCTTTGCCTTCGAGCGCGAGCGGGATGACCGCCGCCTGAATCGGCGTCGGATGCTCGAACCCGACGCGCGCGATCGACTGCACGATGGCGTCCGATAAGCCGAGGGCCGCGAAGGTCTTGTCGGTCGTCTGGACGGGGTGCTGTGGGATGCCGCCGGTAAACACTACCGAAACAGCCTAACGTAAATTGTTGCGTTCACGGCCACTACGAACAATCCGATCGCGATCTCAAATCCCCGAGTCAGGCCGGACGGGTAAATGATCGCGAAGAGGTAGTGCGCCACGAAGCCTTCGGTGTACCCGGCGCGGCCGGCTTTGCGGAGGAAGTAGTTCTCCAAATTCGTGAGCGGGCAGTACCAGCCGGCGAACTCGATGAGCGCACCCCAGATCGCCGCCGGGATGTGCAGCCAGGCGACCCGCGGCCAGCGCAGGACGAACGCGCCGCCGAGGACCACGAAGAGGATGAACGCGAGGTGCACGATCGCCACCGTGGTGGCGAGGACGCGGTAAAGCATGGAAAGAAGTTTATCCTTCGCTGCGCGGAGGATAAATTCACCACATGCGCCGCTGGCCCGTCCTACTTCTTGCCGTCCTTTTGGCCTTCTCGTGTACCACGGCGACGACGCCGCCTCCGCAGCCGGTGCACATCGTCGTCGTCGGGACCACCGACGTTCACGGCTGGTTCGCCGGACGCGATGTCGACGGCATTCACTCCGGCGGCGTTGCGATTTTCAAGAGCTACGTCGACGCGCTCCGCGCGGCGAATGGCGGGCGCGTGGTGCTGGTCGACTCCGGCGATCTCTTCCAGGGGACGCTCGAGTCGAACCTCTTCGAAGGCGAGCCGGTCATCAAGGCGTACAACGCGATCGGCTACACGGCATCGGCGGTCGGCAATCACGAGTTCGACTTCGGCCCGGTCGGCCCCGATTCGGTCGCGCAGACGCCCGACCAGGACCCGCTCGGCGCGCTGAAGAAGAACGCGGCGATGGCGAAGTTTCCGTTTCTCGCCGCGAACGTCGTGGAGAAGGCGACACATCAGACGCCGGCCTGGGCGAAGAAATCGATCCTCGTCGACGTCGGCGGCGTGAAGCTCGGCATCCTCGGCCTCTCGACGCCCGACACGCCGAACGTGACGACGCCCGCGAACGTCGCATCGCTCGATTTCCTCGATCCGGTGCAGCCGGCGATCGACGAAGCGGCGAGGCTCCGCGCGAACGGCGCCGATGCGGTGATCGCCATCGCCCACATCGGCGGCAAGTGCAAGGAGGGCGGCGATCCGACCGACCTCTCCAGGTGCGACGCGACGCAGGACGTGATGAAGCTCGTCGAGGCGCTGCCGAAGGGGACCGTCGACGCCTTCTTCGCGGGCCACACGCACGACAACATCCGGAACATCGTGAACGGCACGCCGGTCCTGGAGGCGTTCAGTTACGCGGAGTACTTCTCGGCGATCGACTTCTGGGTCGATCCGCATACCCATCACGTCGTCCGCAGCGAGCTGCGGCCGCACACGATGTTGTGCACCTCCGTTTACTCGGGCACGGATCGTTGTACCGCGCGAACGGCGCCGAAAGGAGCGGCCCTCGTCCCGCGCGTCTACGAAGGAAAGACGATCGCTCCGGACGCGCAGGTCGCCGCCCTCGTGCAGCCGTACCTCGATCAGACGGCGGCGAAGCGCAATGAGCCCACCGGCATCACGACGGCCTCCGCCATCCGGCGTGATTTCGACTACGAGTCACCCCTCGGCGACCTGATCGCCGACGTGCTCCGCGAGTACTGGAAGGCCGACGTTGGCATCATGAACGCGGGCGGCATTCGCGCGAATCTGCCGGCCGGGAGTCTCAAGTACGGCGACATTTTCGAGGTCAGCCCGTTCGACAACTACGCCGCCGTCGTGACGATGACCGGCGCCCAGCTCCAGCAGGCGCTGCAGGGCAACGTCGCGCACGCACGCGGCGTGCTCCAGGTGAGCGGGATCCATTACACGCGCGACGACAAGACGCTCGCGGTGCCGTCGTCGGACATCGATCCGAACCGGACGTATCGCGTCGCGCTGCCCGACTTTCTCACGCAGGGAGGCGACGGTTTCACCACCGCGATGCAGGGCATCCCCGCCGATCGCATTCAGGTCGACCGCAACAAGACGATGCGCGACGTGATGATCGACGTGCTGAAGAAGCATCCGCAGCCGATCGCGTCGAAAGTCGAGGGGCGGGTGACGATTCTCAACGGGCCGGAACGGCGCGCGACGCAGCCCTAGCAAGCTCCATCTGCTTCTCGAGGAACTCCCGCATCTCGATGCCGGCGGTGTGCAGCTGTTGCGGCACGAGGGAGCTCTTCGTCATGCCGGGAAGCGTGTTCAGCTCGAGGAAGTAGACGCCGTCGGAGCCCGCGATGAGATCGGTGCGCGAGTAGCCGTGGCAGCCGAGGGCTTCGTGTGCGGTGACGGCGACGCGCTGCGCTTCGTCGCGCAGGGCGTCCGGAATGTTCGCGGGGCAGATCTCGCGCGTGCCGGTGCCGTGGTACTTGCCGGCGTAGTTGAACTCGTAGCCGGGATCGACTTCGATCTCGATGACGGGAAGCGCGACGGGACCTTCGCCCATGTCGACGACTCCGACCGTCAGCTCGCGTCCCTCGATGAACTGCTCGACGATGTAGGGGACGTTGATCGGCGGGATCGGATCTCCGCGCTCGAGAAAGAAGAGTCCGCGGCTCGAGCCGCCGGCGACCGGTTTCGCGACGATTCGCGGGTAACGTTGCAGCATCTCGTCAGCGTGTTCCGCAAGATCGAGGCTGTCGTTCGCGACGCTCGATTCAGCCGTTCTCACGCGGTCGTGAACAATCGACTTCGCGCGCTCTTTGTCGAACGCGTTCGCGCTCGCGGCTGATCCGGAGCCGGTGAACGGAAGCGACCGCGCTTCGAGCAGCCGCTGGAGCGTGCCATCTTCGCCCGCCGTTCCGTGGAGGCCGAGGATGAAGATCGGGTCGTCGACGGGAAGGGTGTCGAGCGCCTGTTCGATGTCGGGCCAGATTGCCGGGCGCGACGGGACGTAGTCGCTCTCGAACGGGTCTTCGTGCCCGAGGAGCTCTTTGGCGGAAACGTCGTGGACGGCGCCTTTGGGCGCCCAGAACCAGAGCAGCGCGTCGGGGAGGACGCGGGCGATGTTCTGCGCCGAAGCGACGGAGACGTGGCGCTCGTCGGAGGGGCCGCCGAAGAGAACAATCGGTGTCATGTCTTTATCATTCTGCAAGCATCGCGCGCGACTGCGTTAGCATCCCGCGCCGAACAAGGAGGGTGCATGAAAGCCATCAAATGTCTTCTGGCTGCCGCGCTGATCGCCGTTCCGGCCGCCGCGCAGCTCAAGTTGCCGGCCGTGAGCCAGCACGCGGTGGTCTCGCAGACGATCGGTCTCACCGATATCACCGTTACGTACAGCCGCCCCGGCGTGAAGGGACGCGAGATCTTCGGCGGTCTCGTGCCGTACGGCAAGGTGTGGCGTACGGGAGCGAATACGGCGACGCAGTTCGCCGTCACGACCGACGTCGACATCGAGGGGAAGAAGCTGCCGGCGGGGACGTACTCGCTGCACACGATCCCCGGCCCGAACGAGTGGACGGTCATTTTCAACAAGGACGCCGGGCAGTGGGGGAGCTTCAACTACGACCAGGCGAAGGACGCGCTCCGGGTAACGATCAAGCCGGAGAAGGCGGCGCACTCGGCGGAGTGGCTGGAGTTCCACTTCCCGAAGGTCAGCACCGACTCGGCGACGCTCATGCTGCGCTGGGCCGACGTCGCCATTCCGATCAAGATCGACACGAACACGACGGCGAACGTCCTGGCGAACGCGAAGACGGCCGTCGAGGGCGCCAAGGCTGACGACTGGCAGACCCCTTATCGCGCCGGCACGTTCGCGTTCGAGAACGGAAAGATGGCCGAGGCGAAGGAGTGGAGCGAGGCTGCCGTCAAGAAGAACGAGAACCTCAGCACGCTCTGGCTGCGCGCCCGCATCGAGGAGAAAGAGGGCCACAAAACCGAGGCGGTCAAGACCGCCGAGCTGGCGCTCTCGAAGCAGTCCGACAAGGACAACAAAGACTTCGTCGGCGAAGTGAAGAAGCAGATCGAGAACTGGAAGAAGTAGCGGTTTCTGCGCGCTACCGCGCAGAAACCATGTTCGCAAACAGCCTGTAAGCTCCCGGCACACCCGCCGGGAGCTCGCGGAACCAGTCGAGGGTGGTGTAGATGTACATCCCCTTGCCGTAGCGCGTGTAGATCTCGCTGCCGAGGCGTTCCGGCTCGCCGGGGTCGTGCATCTCGAAGAGCGTCTGGTACTTCGGGTCGATGTTGTCGGCGAAGTAGAGACCGCGCTCCTGGACCCAGCCTTCGAAATCGGCCTGCGTGATCTTGTTCGGCGTGTTCAGCAGCGGGCTCGATGGATTCGTGAACTTCACCGGCGCCTCTTCCACCGTTACGCGCGCCGAGGTGACCTTGAACGGATACGGTCCCGGCGACTCGACCAGCAGCGGCTGCGGCGAGGTCGAGTTGTACTGCACGACGAGCGTCCCGCCGTTCTCGACGTACTTCATCAGCTTCGCATGCGCGTCCTTCATCGCCGGACGGGCGTTGTAGGCGCGGATGCCGGTGACGATCGCGTCGTAGTGCGAGAAGTCGCCGCGTGTGAGGTCGGCGTCGGTGAGCAGCGTGACGTCGTAGCCCATCTGCCGCAGGGCGTCGGGGACGTCGTCGCCGGCGCCCATGATGTAGCCGACGCGCGTCCCGACCTTCTTCACGTTCATCCGAAGCAGCTTGGCCGACGCGTCGCCGAAGACGCGCTGCGCCGGGATGTGCGGATAGTCGATGTTCGTGATCGACCGCGAGATCTTCCGGCCTTCGGCGAGCTGCACTTCTGCCCGCAGTTCGCCGGTCGACTCGGCCGAAGCCGGCGTGACGCTGAACGTGGCGCGCATGTCGCCGTTCTTCGCGTCGAACTGCACCGGCGCGCT
>DASXIH010000097.1:0-12123 GCA_036498125.1 Thermoanaerobaculia bacterium | reverse complement strand
CCCCGAGCGACGCGAGGGGGGAGTGCGGGTGAGGGGCGTTCCATCGCAGCACAGCCGTCGCATCCCCGCCCAATAAACGCTCGTCATAGAACCCGAGTAGAGGGTTCATGAGAACGGCACGAATGACCGCCGAAGCCGTGGTGAGTGACGAGCTGACGACAACGACACCGATCCTGCTCGCCACGATCCGGGCGGCGCAACATGGTGATTCGCGCGCGTTCGAGGAACTGATGATCCTGAGCGAACGGCGTGTTGCAAATGTAGCGTGGCGAATCCTCGGCGACGCCGAGGAGGTGAAGGAAGCGGTGCAGGAAACGTTTCTGCGCGTCTTCCGGCACCTGAAGCGCTACGACGAGACCCGCGACTTCTTCGGCTGGCTGTACCGCATCGCCGTGAACGTCTGCCGCGACCTCGATCAGCACCGGCGGCGCCGCCGGATCTTCATGCCGATCGACGACGCGCTGCCGCTCACGACGCAGCCGCGGACGAACGACGACGTCCGGTTGCTGCGCCGCGCGATCGACACGCTGCCGGAGCGCGAGCGGCTCGCGATCCTGCTGCGCGACATCGAAGAGCTGTCCACCGAGGACGTCGCCGAGATCCTCGGCAACACGCCGGCGACCGTGCGCGTCCAGATCAGCAAGGCCCGCGCGAAGCTCCGCGCGTTTTTCGGAGGGAAGCGATGAACTCGCCTTTGAATGAACGCGACTTCGCGGAGATCCGCGGGAATGTGATGCGCGAGATTGCGCGGCGGCAGCGGCGGGATGGGTGGTTGATGGCGGCCTCGGTGGCGTTTGCAGTCATCGCGATGGTGTTCGTGCTGATTCCGCGGCCTTTGCCAAAGAACGCCGGCAGGATTGCCGGCGCCACACAGAAGCCCGCCGCCCGTCCCAGTGTGGCGCCGGCAATCCTGCCGGCGATCCCCGTCGCCACTGCCCAAATCAGACCCATCAAACATCACCACCACCGCCAAAGACCCATCGCGATCGCATCCGCTGAACGACAACCGATCACCATCGAAATGCATACCGCGAATCCCGATGTGCGAATCATCTGGATCGCGAAATAGGAGAGAGTCATGAAACGAATCCTTCTCGCCATCGCACTGCTCCTGACCGCCCTGCCGAATTTCGCGCAGGAGGCGAAGGAGAAAGAGCCCGACTACGTCGTCAACCGCGACTTCCGGAGCAAGGTCTTCGAAGTCCACAACCGCGGCGCGCACGACGTCGCGAACTCGATCCGCCTCCTCGGCAGCGGCGTGAAAGGCGCCGCGGTCGACGTGAACGCTCAGCTCAGGACAATCACCGTCCGCGACTTCCCAGAGAATCTCGCCACGATCGAGCAGGCGATCCAGCGGCTCGACGTCCCGGCATCGGTCAGCACGGATGCCGAGATGCGCATCTGGATCGTGATCGGTGCGAAGGCGCCGATCGCCGATGCGCAGCCGCTGCCCGAGGATCTCCAGCCGGTCCTGAAGGAGCTCCGCTCGACGCTGCGCTACTCGAACTACGCGCTCATGGCAGCGACCGTGAACCGCGTGGCGCGGGGGATCATGGTCGAAGGGTCGGGCGTCGTGGAACCCGCCGCGCTCGGGATGACCGCGAAAGAGCAGCAGCCGATCCTGTACACGTTCCGTCTGCGCCAGCCGGCGATCGTCACCGCGAACGACCGTCCCGCGCTGAGCACCGAGAGCTTCAACTTCGGCATGCGCATCCCGATCGACGTCGGCAAAGGCACGATCCAGTATCAGAACGTCGGATTCGATACGCCGGTGACGGTGCGCGACAAGGAGAAGGTCGTCATCGGCACGACGACGATGGGCGACAAAGCGCTCATCGTCATCGTGACGGCGGACATCGCGAAATGAGTTATGCGTTACGCGTTATGCGTTACGTAACGGGTAACGCGTAACGCGTAACGCCTCGGAACGCGCGGATGCGGCGGCACGCTTCTTCGAGCGAGTCGAAGTCTTTCGCGTAGCAGAAGCGGAGCATCCGCGCGCCGCGGTTGGAGGTGTAGAAGGCGGCTCCGGGGACGGAGGCGACGCGCGCTTCTTCGAGGAGCGCGTTCGCCGCTTCGCGGTCGTCGGCAAAGGAGTCGGGGATCTCGGCGAGCATGTAGTACGACCCCTGCGGCACGAACGGTTTGAACCCCGCCTCGCTCAGCGCCGACGCCAGCATGTCGCGCTTCTTCTCGTAGTCGCGCGCCATGTTCTCGTAGTACTCGTCGGACACCTCGAGCGCACGCGCGATACCCCACTGCAGCGGCGTCGGCGCGCAGATGTAGAAGACATCGTTCACGAGCCCGATCGCCTGCGAGACGCGTTGCGGCGCCGTGACGTACCCGATGCGCCAGCCGGTGACCGAGAACGTCTTGGAGAAGCCGCTGATGGTGATGGTGACGTCGCGGCAGGAGTCGATCGACGCCATCGACACGTGGCGGCGGCCGTCGTTCACGATGTATTCGTAGATCTCGTCGGTGTACGCCCACGCGTTGAACTCGCGGCAGAGGGCGCCGATCTTCTCCAGCTCTTCGCGCGAGAACACCTTCCCGCACGGGTTCGACGGCGTGCAGACGACGATGCCGCGCGTCTTCGGGCCGAACGCGGCGCGGAGGGCGTCGAAGTCGATCGACCAGTCGTCGTGCTCGCGCAGCGGCACGAACTTCGGAGTGACGCCGAGGAGCTTCAGGTTGTTGAGGTGGTAGCCGTAGTAGGGCTCGAAGAGGATCACCTCGTCGCCGGGATTCAACGTCGCCATGACCGCCATCGCGAAGCCGCCGGTCGCGCCGACGGTGACGACGACTTCGGTCGCCGGATCGACGCTAAAGCCGTTGTAGTGCTCGATCTTTCGCGCGATGCGCTCGCGCAGGAGGTCGATCCCCTCGAACTTCGAGTAGGTCGCCTTCGAGCCGCGGATGGCGTCGCACGCCCCTTCGACCAGCTCCGGGATCGTCGGGAGGTCGCAGATCCCCTGGCCGAGGTTGATGCCGCCGACGCGCTCGCATTCGCGGGACATGCGCCGGATGTCGGATTGCAGGAGTCCGCGGAGGCGGTCGCTGAGCTGATTCATGGACGTAGTGTAGCGTCGGGACGACAGCGCGCAACGTCCTGCGCGGGCTTTCTCTCTGGAGGAGGTCGGCATACCGGTCGCAGAGGTACGCGGCATGCGTTACGCGTTACGGGTTCTTGCAGCTCTCCTTTTCGTCGTTTCGCTTCCCCTCTTCGCCCAGATCAACGACACGTACGTCGTGCCGGTGGTCGGCAACCTCCCCGGCGCGTTCGGGACGCGCTGGATGTCGCAGGTGAGCATCTTCAATCCGCAGACGGACGTGGCGCTAAAGGTGAGCATCATTTATCTGCCGACCGGCGGCGGGAACAGCTCGGAGATGTTGGTCACGGTCCCCGCGAACAGCGTGGCGCTGGCGGACAACGTGCTGAAGGAGTGGTTCAACGTCGCGAACGGCAGCGGAGCGCTGATCGTGGCGACATTCCCCGAGGATGGCAATCCGAGCGATGTCGTGGCGAGGTCGTTCCTCGTGACGTCGGATACGTTCAACAACTCGACGTCGGGAACCTACGGCCAGACGATCCCCGGAACGTGGACGGGCCTGCAGGATTACGCGACTGACGGCACGAGCGCGATCTCGCAGGGGATCCGGCACATCTCGAAGTACGGCTGGCGGACGAATTTCGGCGGCGTGAACCTCGGCGACGCGCCGGTGACGCTGCGGCTCAACGTCTACGACGTCGACGGCAAGACGCTCGTGAAGGATGCGACCTACACACTGCCGGCGCAGGGACACGGCCAGTGGGTGCTCCCGGTCGAAGTCGACCGCGGCTCGGTCGAGTTCTTCGTCGACGATCCGTCGAAGCAGGCGGCTGTCTTCCCCTACACGTCGACAATCGATCAGTACTCGGGCGATCCCACCTATCAGCAACCCACTCTGCTCGCGACGGCGAAGTTCCTCTACGGCAAAGGCGCCGCCGTTCCGACGACGCTCGGACGGAAGTTCACGATCGACGACGCGCGCGCAATTCGGCTGCGTGCGACGATGCTGGGGAGCGTGACGTCGAGCCGCGGAGCGGCGCAATCTCATTAGCCCAGCGCGTGAGCGCTGGGAGAGAGAGAGACGAGAACAAGAATAGAGCCGCGGAGCGGCGATATCCGCTCCGGTTGCCGAAATGCCGCCGCTCCGCGGCTGAGATCGTTCGGCTTCGCGTTACCCGGCGCTTACGCGCCGGGCTAATGAGATTGCGCCGCTCCGCGGCTAGGGCGACTCACGGCTCACTACGCCGCTCCGAAGCAAAAAACGACTCACGACTCCCGGCTCACGACTCACTACAATGCGCTCCTCATGAGCGCAGCAGTCACTGAAACCTCGCTTCCGTTCCCGCTCGCCCGCCGTGGAAAGGTGCGCGACGTCTATGACCTGAACGATCGGTATCTGTTCGTCGCGACCGATCGGATCAGCGCGTTCGACGTCGTGCTCTCGCCGGGGATTCCGGACAAGGGGAAGGTGCTGAACCAGACGTCGAACTTCTGGTTCCAGCGCTTCACAGACGTCCCGAACCACATCCTCGAGAGCGACTTCGGCCGCTTCCCGAGCGAGGTGGCGCTGCACGACGAACTGCGCGGCCGGAGCGTGATCGTGCGGAAGTGCGAAGTGGTCCCGATCGAGTGCGTCGCGCGCGGCTATCTCGTCGGCTCGGGCCTCAAGGAGTACAACGCCACCGGAAAGGTCTGCGGCATCGCGCTCCCTCCCGGCCTGAAGACGGCGAGCAAGCTTCCGGAACCGATCTTCACGCCGTCGACGAAGGAAGACACCGGCCACGACATCAACATCTCGTTCGAAGAGATGTCGCAGCGGATCGGCGAGGACTTAGCGGCGCAGCTCCGCGACGTGACGCTGCGGCTGTACAGCGAGGCGGCCGACTACGCGCGGACGCGCGGCATCATCATCGCCGACACGAAGTTCGAGTTCGGCTTGGCGGACGGGAAGGTCATCTGGATCGACGAGGCGCTGACGCCCGACTCGTCGCGCTTCTGGCCGGCCGATCAGTACAAGGTCGGCGAGAATCCGCCGTCGTACGACAAGCAGTTCGTCCGCGACTGGCTCGAGACGACCGGCTGGGACAAGAACCCACCCGCGCCGGAGCTACCGAACGACGTGGTGGAGAAGACGCGCGAGAAGTACATCGACGCGTATCGTGTGCTGACCGGCGGCGACGTGCAGTTGTAATCGAAGATTCACAGGGCTTGCGCCCAGCTGGACCCGCTGAAAGCTTCCTTGAACCTTACCGGAGAGGCGACGAGGATAGCAGAAATCGGTTACTACGCCGCAAGTAGTTGCGCAAGCCGAAGTTACCGACCGGACGGTCGGAAAAACCGTTGCATGAGATGTAAACGTTTCCCCTCCTCGGGCGTTTACCAGTTGTCACAATAAACGCCGGTTTTGGGGGGTTCCGTCCTGAAAGGCAGTAGGCATTACGGCAGCCCGGCCGCCCTCGCGGCGGTGGTCATCGGTTTGGCCACCGGCATCGCCGACGCCGCCTTCATGGTGTTCGTTCTCGGCGGGACCTGGAAGATCCCGTATCTCCACCCCTACTACTGGCTCGTCGTACCCTTCCTGTGGACCACGATCCTGGTCGGTGTGGCGCTCGTCTTCTCGCTCCCCCTCCTGCGCCGGATCCTGATCCCCGCGTTGGTCGTGAGCGGGCCCGGCCTTCTCCTATTGAGCCGCGGCGCGGCGATCCTTCGCGACAACGGCGTCGAAAAGACGAGCACGGTCGTGGGCCTCTGGTGCCTGGTGATGGCGGTTCTCGTCGGCGCCGCGACCCGTTTCTTCGAGGTGCGGCCGTTCGCCCCTTCACGGTGGACCGTCGCGGTCGCCGGCGCCTGTTTGGTTGCGACCGCCGGCATCTTCTCGCTCGCCTCGAACCGGACCGTCGAGAATCGTGTGGCGACAGCGTCGAAGAACGGCGGACCGAACATCATCCTCGTCTTCCTCGACACGGTCCGCTTCGACGACACGGACCTCGACGGCGACGGCACGGCCACACCGAGCATCGACCGCTTCGCGACGCAGTCGACGGAGTTCGACAACGCCTGGGCTCCGGCTCCGTGGACGCTCCCGTCACACTCGGCCGTCTTCACCGGCGTCGATCCGTGGCGTACGAAGATCGGCGTTCCGACGCTCGCGGAGCATCTGTCGCGCGCCGGCTACGACACGGCCGCCGTCTTCGCGAACCCGCTGCTGAATCCGAGCGTCGATTTCTCGCGCGGCATCCAGCACATGACGTACTCGATCTCGTCGGCGCCCTGCCAGTCGGCGATCGGGCACCTCCTGCTCCGGATGCACGAGTACGGAGTCCTCGGCCCCCGCATCTGCGGGTGGATGATCGCGAACGAGGTCACCAAACGCGCACAGCACTACATCGACAACGCCCCGCGGCCCTACTTCCTGGCGGTCAATTACTTCGACGCGCACATTCCGTACTACGTCCCGGAGGCCTGCAGCGACATCAAGTACGACCCGTACCGCCGCTCCGATCTCGCGGCGGCGGAAGTCATCGAGCGGACGCGGATCCCGCTGCCGCAGGACGCCTCCGATCGTCTCAAGAATCAGCATCGCGCGGCGCTGCAATGTCTCGACCGCTCGCTCGGAAGCCTCATCGACAGCATCCAGCAGCAGCCCGACTACAAGAACACGGTCGTCGCGATCCTCGCCGACCACGGCGAGCAGTTCGGGAAGCACTTCCGCTTCGGCCACGGCAACTCGCTCTACCGCCAGGTGCTGCACGTGCCGCTGCTGCTCCGCTTCCCCGGCCGCACGCCTTCGCGCAACAACGATGCGGTAACGATCACCGACCTGTTCGGCACGTTCCTGCAGGCGGCGCACATCGACCGCACGCCGCATTTCGACCTGACGCTCTTCGATCCGGCGCAGCGGCGTCCGGCGCTCGCCGAGTACATCGACGGTCCGCCGGGAACGCAGAGCTTCAGCGCCGCCGACGATCGCCACCACCTGATCATGAAGCTGAATCAGGATCAGGAGTTCTACGACTACCAGATCGACCCGCTGGAGAACAGCCCGCTGAACGATCCCGCGCGCCGGCAGGCCTCAGACCTCCACGATGAGCTCCGCAAGGTCAAGAGCGAGTGGGACGGCACCCGCCACGACATCCCCGCGTTCCGCGGCCTCGGCTACCTGGAGTAGAGGGGCATAGGTGCAGAGGGGCATAGGTGCAGAGTGGCTTCGCCGCATCGATGCCGTTCTCCTATGCAACTATGCACCTCTGCGGCTCTGCAACTGTGTAGCGGCGCTCACCGCCTGCCGTAGCGCAGCGGACTTGCTCAGCGTCTCCTCGAACTCGTACGACGGATCGGAGTCGTAGACGATTCCGGCGCCCGCCTGCACGTACGCGCGTCCGTTCGCGAGGACGATGGTGCGGATGGTGATGCAGGAGTCGAGGTTGCCGGAGAAGCCGGCGTAGGCGACGGCGCCGCCGTAGGGTCCGCGCCGCGTCTTCTCGAAGCGATCGATCAGCTCCATCGCCCGGATCTTCGGCGCACCGGTGAGCGTCCCCGCCGGAAACGCGGAGAGGAAGACGTCGACCGGCGACGAGCCTTCGCGCAGTTTTCCGTGGACGTCGGTGACGAGGTGGATGACATGGCTGTAGCGCTCGATCGAGCAGAAGTTCTCGACCTCGACCGAGCCGCTGGCGCAGACGCGCCCGAGGTCGTTGCGGCCGAGGTCGACGAGCATGAGATGCTCGGCGCGCTCTTTCGGATCGGCGAGCAGAGAGGCTTCGAGCTCCGCGTCCTCCTCGCGCGTCTTGCCGCGCTTGCGGGTGCCGGCGATCGGGCGCGTCTCCGCGACGTCGCCGGTGACGCGCACGAGCATCTCGGGGGACGCGCCGACGAGCGTGCACTCGGCCGTGCGCAGCAGGAACATGTACGGCGACGGGTTGATCGACCGCAGCACGCGATACAGCGTAAGCGCCTCGGAGCTCGGGTATTCGGCGTCCCAACGCTGCGAGACGACGATCTGGAAGATCTCGCCGGCGACGATCTCTTCTTTCGCGTCGCGCACCATCTGCTCGAATTCGTCGCGGCTGTAGGTTGCTCGGAACTCTGGAAGAGCCCCCTCATCCGCCTTCGGCGGGAACTCCAGCGGTTCGATCGACGCGCGGCGCAGCTTCTCGACGGCGCGATCGAGGCGCGCGGTCGCGGCATCGAGCGAGGCGTGCGGATCGGCGGTGAAGAGGTTTGCGACGACGAACATCTTCTGCCGCACGTGATCGAAGACGACGACGTTGTCGAAGAAGAGGAGCTTGGCGTCCGGAACGTTGATGTCGTCGCGGCGCGTGTCGGGAATCCGCTCGCTCCATCCGCCGACGCCGTATCCGAAGTAGCCGACCGCACCGCCGAAGAACGGCGGGAGTTTGTCTTCGTTGTAGACGCGCAACGGGACGAGCTCATCGCGCAGCTGCCGCGCCGGGTCGCTCGTATCGCGGTCGAAGCGCAGCGTGCGCCGCGGATCGAACCCGATGAATGAGTAGCGCCCGACGTTCTCTCCCCGTTCGACGCTCTCGAACAGGAACGCTTCGGTGTCCCCGCCGGCGAGCGCGTTGAAGGCGGCGAGCGGCGTGAGCGCATCGGCGCTCAACTCCCGGACTACAGGGACGATGTCGTACTGCGATCGTAATTCTTCAAAGTTCACGAGATGGCCTCGACAAAGAGTTCGTTCTGGCGGACGGCCTGGGCGCGGAGGAGGTCGAATCCGCTGCCCGACGTGCCGTTGTATTTCGCTTCGATGGTGCGGATGCCGTCCGGCAGCTCGACTTCGGCGCCGTGCGGCAGGGTGTTGATGACGAGATCGCCGTCGAACTGTCGTAACGCGTCCAGCGACTCGATCGACTGAGGGAAAGGGCGCTGCGATCGATTGAAAACGCGCGCCTTCGCACCGGCACGCTTCAACGCCACGAGCGCGGCGCGCGCGGTCCCTCCGGCGCCAACGATTGCCACGGAACGCGCGTCGCCGATGAGCGCCGCGAACCCGTCGACGTCGGTGTTGTCCGCGACGACGCAGCCGTCGCGCATCGTGACGAGCGTGTTCACCGAGCCAGCGTCGCGCGCGTTGTGCCGGACGTGAGCCCTGGCACGTTCCGCCCAGGCGAACGCTTCTTCCTTGAACGGCGCGGTGATGGAGAGGCCGCGGATCTCGCCTGCCTCGAAGGCGCTCACGATCTGCTCGAACGACGCGAACGACGCGATGGTGTACGCGGCGTCGGCCTCCTTCTCGCGGAAGAGCGGGTTGTGGATCGCCGGCGAGAGCGAGTGGCCCGCGGGATTGCCGGCGATCGCGAAGACATGCGTCGCGTGTAGCGACTCGCGATCGGAGCCGTAGATCTGCAGCGCGCGATCGAGCGTCAGCTGGCCCGGTGCGGCGCTGTTGGTCGCAGCCACGAACGTCAGCTCCGAGCCGCGGAACGGCGCGAGGATGCGCGAGTAGAGACCCTGCTCCCCCATCCCGATGACGCTGATGCCGCGATCGATCGCACGGAGCAGTCGGAGGTTGTCGTCGAGCGTCTTCGGCGTCACGGCGAGCTTGGTGTGCGCACAGCCGAGGGCACGCATCTGCGCAAGCAGCGACTCAACGTCAGGCATCGACTCGTAGTCGTGGTGCGAGAGGACGACGCGCTCGCGCGGAATGTCGATGCGAAGGCCCTCGTGCCATTCGACATCAATGAAGTCGATTCCCGCCGCGATCGCCGCATCCGGATCAGGCACCGAACCGCCGCGGTAGGTCAGGATGACGGGCTTCGCCGTCGCATTTCGCAGCGCCTGGTGATCGATCGCGCCGAACCGCTCGGCGCGCAGCTCGACCATGTCGTGATCCGCATTCAACGCTCGGATCGCGCCGAGCGCGGCGTCAAACGTCTCCTCGTAAATCGTGACGACGAGTTTCATCGCAAACAAAAAACCTCTTCGCGCTGGAAGAGGTCACGTTGCGAGTCTCGAATCGGCGTGCGCCCCTTCCATACGGGGCGCGCAAACGCGTCCCGTCAGTGCTCCGGGGACCACCAATAGCAGCAGGGCGCGTTCATCGGAGCGGAGCGTACCACGTCACGGCAGACGGCGAACAGTCTCAACGGCGACGACGATGACCGTGATCATGATCAACACCATCCCTCGTGCGTCGAGCGGAGCGGAGGCGGCGGAGGCGGCGTGCGTTTCAGGGGCGGCGATGGCGTAAGCGGCAACGAGGAACAAAAGGACCAGGGACAGAATCGATCGCATCCGCATGTTTCTCCGTGGTCATTTACGGAACCCACTCGATTAGCGTCTAGGCCTCATATCATCCGGGTGTGAAGCCCGAACGCACCGAGGCGATCGTCCTCCACGCCTTCGCCGCGCGGGAGCGCGACAAAATGGTCATCTTCCTGACGCCGGACCACGGTAAGCGCAAAGGATGGGCCTATGGCGCGCGGAGCCTGAAGAGCCGCTTCGGCGCCGGGCTGGAGCCGCTGGCGAAGGTGAAAATCGGCTACATCGAGCGGGAAGGCGACGAGGTCGTGAGGATCGAGTCGGTCGATCTCCTGCGGTCACTTTTTCCCGCGCAGCAAAATTTGCTCACCAGCGTCGCAGCGACGTACATCGCCGAGCTGGTCGATACGTTCGCGCCGGTCGACGATCCGGCCGAGCTGATCTACCGGCTGCTCGACCGGACGACTGAGGCGCTGCTGGCGGGCGCCAATCCGCTGCGCATCGTCGCGTATGCCGAGGTGTGGATCCTGAAGCTCGCCGGAACGTTTCCGTCGACGCGCAACTGTTTCGAATGCGGCTCCCCGCTCGAGCGGCCTTTGCGGTTCGACGACCGGTTCCAGGCGTTCGTCTGCTCCGACTGCGCGACGCGCGACGCCTCGATCGTCCCGAACGAGGTTGCCGACGTGCTCGACGCGATCATGCGTCTGCGCGCCGGCGAGTTCGCGGCATTGCCGATCGCCGTGGAGACGCTGTTCGAGGTCCGCGGCCTCGCGGGCGCCGTCCGGCGTCATTTCCTCGGCCACGAGCTGAAGTCGTTCGACGTGCTGGCGAGCGTGATAATGCGCGCATGAAGCATCGTTCTCTCCCGTTCGTGCTGCTCCTCGCCGTCTGTGCCACTTCGTGCGCCACAGCCCCGCCGCGGATCGACGACGTCAATCGCGTGCTCGACGACTGGCACAAAGCGGCCGCCGACGCCGACGAGTCGCGTTACTTCGGCTACGCCGCCCCGGAGTTCGTCTTCCTCGGCACCGACGCCTCCGAACGCTGGGACCTCAATTCGTTCCGCGCCTTCGCGCATCCGTATTTCGCGAAGGGAAAGGCATGGACGTTCGTACCCCACGACCGGCACATCCAGTCCTCCCCCCGCGAAGACGTCGCCTGGTTCGACGAAAAGCTCACCAGCGCCAGCTACGGCGAGTGCCGCGGCAGCGGCGTCCTCCGCCACACCCGCGACGGCTGGAAGATCGCCGAGTACAACCTCACGATTCCGATCCCGAACGACCTCGCGAAGTCGGTCGTGCAGATGATTCGGGAGGGCGGGAAAGGCAAGTAGCTACAAGAGCGCTCTGAATTCTTCGACCGTCAGACCAGCGTCTCGAACGATCGCTCCCATCGTTATCGCGTTGACAGGGTTGTGCCGTGGGATCGTGAGGATGCGGCCACCGTTTGTCATGACGATGTGTTTCCCCTGACGTGCGATCCGGAATCCAGCCTTTTCGAGAGCCCTCACGGCATCGAGATGATTGATGCCGGCAATCTTCGGCACGTCAGACCGCAACCTCTACTTCGCGAACCTCGCCCTCCGCGGTTTCTTCCACAGTGGCGAGATACTCGGAGATCGCGCTTCGAATGTTGTCCAGCGCCTCGTCCTCGGTTGCACCCTGTGACCAGCAACCCGGGAGACCGGGACAGGAAACCGCGTAGCCCTCTTCGCTGTGGTACAGAACGACTCGGTACCTCATCGTCATGAACAACAGAATACTGCTACGAGGTCATTCTGACACCCACTCCGCGATGAGGGTGCCCAACTCCTCCTCGAAGCCGGTGAAGCCGTGGCCGGCGCCGCCGAGGG
>DASXIH010000096.1:0-3409 GCA_036498125.1 Thermoanaerobaculia bacterium | reverse complement strand
CTCGGCGTCTCGTTCCGTACCAGCACCCCCGTGGCGCAGGAGATCATGCAGCGCTACCCGGCCACGATGGAGCTCGCGTTCGGCGCGATGTTCGTGGCGATCCTGGTCGCCTTCCCGCTCGGGATGATCTCCGCGATCTATCGCAACTCCTGGATCGACAACGTCGCGCGCTTCTTCGCCCTCATCGGCGTCTCGATGCCGAGCTTCTGGTTCGGGCCGCTGCTGATCATCGCGTTCGCGATCAATCACACGTGGTTCCCGGTATCCGGCCGCGAGGAAGGTTTGAAATCGCTCGTGCTCCCCGCCGTGACCATGGGGCTCGCCCTCGCCGCGATTCTGACGCGCATGATCCGCGTCAGCGTCGCCGAGGAGCTGAACCAGCTCTACATGACGACGGCGATCGCGAAAGGCGTCACGCGGAGCAAGGCGATCTTCCGGCACGCGCTGAAGAACGCCATGATTCCGGTCATCACCGTCCTCGCGCTGCAATTCGGATCGCTGCTCACGGGGGCGATCATCACGGAACAGATCTTCTCCTGGCCGGGCCTCGGCCGCCTGCTGATCACGTCGATCAACACCCGCGACTACCCGCAAGTTCAGGCCTCGATCCTCGTCATCGCGCTGACGTACATCCTCGTCAACTTCATCAGCGACCTGCTCTACGCGGTCGTCGATCCGCGGATCAAGCTGGAATGAAACGCCTCTTCCGCAACTTCGCGTTCACCCTCGGGGCGCTGCTGACGGTCGCGCTGATCTTCGTCGCGCTCGCGGCGCCTCTCCTCGCGCCGTTCGACCCGAACGCGCAGGACACTATCCGGCGCCTCGAGGCGCCGTCGCGCGAGCATCCCCTCGGCCTCGACGACCTCGGGCGCGACGTACTCTCGCGAATTCTCTACGGCGCCCGCGTCTCGCTCCGCGTCGGTTTCAGCGTCGTCATGATCGCCGCCGCCATCGGGATCGCCCTCGGCTCGATCGCCGGCTACTTCGGCGGCGCCGCAGACGTCACGATCATGCGGATCTGCGACATCCTCCTGGCGTTCCCGGGAATCCTGCTCGCGATCGCGCTCGTCGCCGTCCTCGGGCCGAGCCTCAACAACGTCATCCTGGCGCTCGCGACCATCGGATGGGTCGGCTACGCGCGCCTCGTCCGCGGGCAGGTACTGAAGGTGCGCGAGATGGAGTACGTCACCGCCGCGAAGGCGCTCGGCGCCCGCTCTCCTCGGGTGATCGTGCTCCACGTGCTCCCGAACGTCATCAACCCGGTCATCGTCATGGCGACCCTCGGCCTCGCCGGCGCGATCCTCTCCGAGGCTGCGCTCAGCTTCCTCGGCCTCGGCGTCCAGCCGCCGACGCCGTCATGGGGGTCGATGCTCACCTCCGGCAGGCAGTACCTCGGAATCGCGAATCATCTTGCGATCTATCCCGGCATCGCGATCATGCTCGCGGTGATGGGTCTGAACTTCCTCGGCGACGGTTTGATAGACGCGCTCGATCCGAAGTACCGCAAGCGGATGGAGTAGTGCGCGCCGTCTCGCTCGTCCCCTCGCTCACCGAGACGCTCTTCGACCTCGGCGCCGGCGCGGACGTCGTCGGAATCACCGACTGGTGCATCTTCCCCGCGGGGCTCGATCTTCCGCGTGTCGGCGGCACGAAGAACCCTCGCATCGAGGAAATCCGCGCGCTTCGACCCGATCTCGTCTACATGAACCAGGAGGAGAACCTCGCGAAGCACGCGCACGCGATCGAGGAGTTCGCGCGGGTGCATGTCTCGGAGCCGAAGATCGTCGACGACGTCGCCGCGCTCTTCCGCGATCTGGCGACGATTCACGACCGCGATCCGCAGCCGCTTCTCGAACGCCTCGCAGCCGCGCGCGCAATGCCGAAGCGCGACTTCACGTTCGCCGTCGCCATCTGGAAGAAGCCGTGGATGTGGTGCGGCGGCGACACCTACGTCAGCGATCTCGTCGAACAGACGGGCGGACGGAACGTCCTCCGCGACCAGAAGCGATACCCGTCAATCGACATCGATGACATCGAAGCCGATGTCATCTTCCTCCCCGACGAGCCCTACGCCTTCACGATCGAAGACGCCGAGGCGATCACGAGATCGCGCGTCATCGGCCCCTTCCCCGGCCACCTCTTCACATGGCACGGCTCCCGAACGATCCTCGGCCTCGAGTTCCTGCGCGACTTGAAATTCTAGCAATTCACTGCACCCCTCCCTCTAGAATTACCTACGTCAAGGAGGGACAGCAATGGACTTTCAGACGATTCACGCATCATCTGGCGCTCGCTGGACGTGGGCCGGCGACTCGGTCGTCCTCGGGAGCGAGGATCTGACTCTCACGAATCTTTTCCGTATCACCCGCATCGGCGAGCAGGCGATCGCGATCGGCCGCGGCGAGCCATCCGCATACCTGAGCGTGCAAGACAACGGCGGCCCGTTGACGGCCACGGCGAATGCGATCGGGCCATCGGAGACCTTCACGCTTGAAGAGCGAGGCGGCGGGACGACGGTTCTTCGCACAGCCAAGGGCGGATACGTCACCGTAGGAGCAGACGGCCGTATCGAGGCCACGACGCTCGACGGAGGCGATGCGAGCACCTTCCGCTTCGCGGACGCTGTCGAATGGAGCGCGGCATTCGAGACCCCGGGCGGCTGCTGCGGCGCGCCCGGCGGCATCGGCATCGCCTGGGAGAAACAACAACACAAGCGAATCTTCCACGGCGCGCTGCGGGCGCTGGCCAACATTCAGAACGTCGACCCGTGGACCGCTCTTTGGCAGCTAGCCCAACGGATCCTCGCTCTCTTCCCAAAGCGCACGGACGGCAGCTATAGCGGCGTCCTTTACGAGGCAGTCATCGACGGATTGGAAAAGGCCGACACGTTGGAGGAGTTCGGCGGCGTTTATCCCCTCCCGGGGATCGGAGCCAGGAATATCTACTACATGCATTTCTATGATCCGAGCACGGGCAACACGTTTGTGGACCGGCCGCAGAACGCGAAGACGGAATGCGAGAGCCACTTCACCCGGACGCTCTACATCAAACCGGAGAACGCCGACGACAAGACGAAGCGCACCATCGGATTCTGGTTCGGTCTTGCACTGCACTACTTCACGGACCTGACGCAGCCGATGCACGCGGCGAATTTCAAGAACTATCTCCGCTATGACAGGCTCCCCGGAGGAACAATCCTTCTCAAAGAGATCACTCACAAAAAGTTTGAAGAATATGCAGATAAGTTCGGAGACTTCGGCGTGCGCCCGTTTACGTTCGCCGAGCTCGATCCGTCGAGCTGGGGCGCAGACACCGGCGGAATCCTCAGCATCGTTCACAATGTCGCGGACTGTTCGCGGAAGCTGTATGACTCCAGCGGACTGCGGGCAATCGTGAACAAAAAACCGAT
>DASXIH010000095.1:0-4405 GCA_036498125.1 Thermoanaerobaculia bacterium | reverse complement strand
CCGCCGCGCATGATGGCGATGTGGGTGGCGATCGACTCCACGTCGGAGACGATGTGGGTCGAGAGGATGACGAGCTTGCCGATGCCGAGATCGGCGAGAACGTTGCGGAAACGGACGCGCTCCTCCGGATCGAGGCCGGCGGTCGGCTCATCGACGATGACGATCTCCGGATCGTTGATGAGCGCCTGCGCGATGCCGAGGCGCTGCTTCATGCCGCCGGAGAAGCCGCCGATGGTCCGTTTCGCGACGGTGTGGAGGTTGACCATCTCGAGCATGGCGTCGATGCGTTTGCGGTCGTGGACGCCTTTGAGGGCGGCGAAGTAACCGAGGAACTCGACGGCGGTGAGGTTCTCGTAGACGCCGAAGTCCTGCGGGAGATAGCCGAGGCGGCGGCGGACGGCGTCGGGGTTCTTCGCGACGTCGATGTCGTTGAAGGTGATGCGGCCGCTGGTGGGGCGGGTGACGGTCGCGATCATCTGCATGAGCGTCGTCTTGCCGGCGCCGTTGGGGCCGAGGAGTCCGACGACGCCGTTGGTCATCGTGAGCGAGAGGTCGCGCACTCCGTAGTTGCCGGAACGGAAGCGCTTCGAGACGGCGTCGACGACGAGCATGCGCTCGTATACGGCGTGCGCGCCCGGGGGTTGCCGGACTACCGCTTCTTGATCGGCAGTTTCGCGGCGGCCGGTTCGGGGAAGACGCGCATGGCCGGGACGGCTGCGGCGGCGCGGCGGCCCTTCTGGATCGGGAGCTTCATGTAGACCTGCGTCGAGAGGATCGACGCGTGGCCGAGAATCTCCTGCACCTCGCGGATGTCGGTGCCGCGGGAGACGAGCATCGCCGCCATGGTGTGGCGCAGCGCGTGCGGGGTGATGTGGCGTTTGATGTCGGCGATGCGGACGTGTTTCTTGAAGATGTTCTCGATCGAGTAGATCGTGAGGCGCGTTCCGCTGCGTCCGACGAAGAGCGCGGTCGTCTCGAGGGTCCGGTCGCCGCGGATGTCGAGGTAGGCGACGAACGACTCGACGAGCTCCGACGAGAGCGGAACGATGCGTCCGCGGGTCGCACGGCCGGTGATCTGGATCTGATGGTCGCCGGCGCGGACGTCGGTGACGTTGAGCGCCACCAGCTCGCCGATGCGAATGCCGGTCGAGAAGAGGAGCTCGAGGATGACGTTGTCGCGGATGGCGCAGAAGTAACGGTTGCGAGCGCCGGCGGAGGTGTCGCGCGCGGAGCTGAGGTCGACGATCTGCTGCTTCGGCGCGGCGAGGAGCGAGCGGATCTCGCGGGCCGAGAGGACGGTCGGCACGCGGCTCTCGATCGGACGCTTGATCTTCAGCTTGCGGGCCGGGGACTCGGTGACGATCCCCTGCTCCTCCAGATAACGGAAGAAGACCTTGATGGCGGCGATCTTGCGGCGAATCGAGGTGTCGCGGTACGGGCCGGTGCCGAGTTTGTCGAGATAACCTTCGAGGTGCTCGGACGTGATGTCGCCCGCGGCCGGGGCATCCATCGCGACGTGGAACTGCGTCAGGTCCGACTGGTACGCGCGAAGCGTCCGGTCCGAGAGGTTTCTGACCTCCTGACCATGTTGCAAAAACTCAGTGATCGCCTGCTGCACGTCCATGCGCGTCACAACTTTCAGTGATTTTGTAGGGGGTATTGGCCCGTCGCGAAGTCTAGGGGAATACCCCCGAAAGTCAAGAATTATTTGCCGGAATTCTATGCTGCAAAAGCATGAATACAATGGATTTCAGATGCGCGGCCAACGCCTGTTCGTTCGACCCATCGAAAGTGGTGACGCGGATGGGATCGCCGCGTTTCTGAGAGCCAATGGCTCGGAAGGGAGCTCCCCCGGCGAGCCTTCGGCATGCGGCCTGCTCGCGAAACTGGTCGGCGATCTCGCCGGCGTCATGGCGTTTGAGATCGCCGGCGATGGGCTGTACGTCGACAACATAGTGGTCGCGCGCGAGCTGCGGCGGAAACGAATCGGACGGTTTCTCGTCGAAGAGGCGTCACGGCTGGCCGAGAAGATCGGCCGTGACCGGCTGGTCGTCGTCGACGACCACGGCGCCGGCGAGTTTCTCCGGCGCGTCGGGTTCACAGTAGAGAATGGGGTGTACGTGAGGAGGGTGCGGTGAAGGTCGTCATCTATCGGTTGTCGGTGGTCGGTTGTCTCGGGCTCGCCTTCGCGTGCGGGCATGCGCCGGCGCCCGTTACGGCACCTGCGCCGGTGCCTGTTCCGCAAGTGGTTCCGGTGCCGCCGCCGACTCCCCGCGAGCTCGCAAAGAGCGCAATCGCGCAGGGCGACGCGACGCTCCTCGCGCAGGCAGCCGATGCTGACCCGCGAGTCGCTCCGTGGCTGCACCTCCGCCAGGCCGACGCGCTGGCGAAGCAAGGGCGGTTCGCGGATGCGGCACAGGTCGAGTCGCAGATCATCGCCGCGGCCTCGGAAACGACCGCTGCGACGACGGCGCGTCTTCGCCTGCCGGCGCTCTATGCACACGGCGGCGACGCCACCACGACGAATGCGGCGTTCACAGCCGCCATGCAGGTGCCGATCGACGAGACGACCGAGGAGGACCTCGTGAAGCTCGCGAACGACCTGGACTCGGCGCAGCGAGCGGACCTCGCGACGGTGCTCCGCCTGCACCTGCTGAACGACTACACGCAGGGACGTTTCACGGAGCAGACCTACACGAAGATCGCGAACGCCACTCCCTCGCCGCTCGACACGCTCACGGTCGAACAGTCGCTGGCGCTCGCGCAGCAACTCGCAAAGTACGACCGCTACGATCAGGAGTTCGACCTCCTCGGACGCCTGGTGAAGCGCTCCCCTGACGCGCAGACGAACGCGCTCTACCACGCCACGCGGATTCGCGCGCAGTTCCACTCGCGGCACTACACGGAGCTGCTCAACGAGACGGCCGGCGAGAAGCTGACGGATCCGTCGCTCGCACTTCTCCGCGCGCGCGCCGCGTGGCGCGTCGGGAAGAACCCTGAGTTCCTTGCCGGGGTGGCGGATGTCGAGAAGACGTGGCCCGCCAGCTCGCAGGCGTCAGAAGCGAGGGTGCTGGAAGCGAAGTTCTTCACGACCGACATTCCCGACTACGACCACGCGATCGTGAGCCTGCGCGGTGCGATCGCCGCCAACGACTTCGGCGCCGACGGGGAGAACCTCTGGTCGCTCGCCTGGACGCTCTTCCTCGCGGGACGGAACGACGAGGCGCTCCAAACGCTCGACGACTACGTCAAGCGCTACCCCGACGGCGACTACCGGTCGAACGCGCTCTTCTGGTCAGGCAAGATCCTCGGCAAGCTCGGGCGGACGGCCGAACGCGACGCGAAGTGGCGCGAGCTGATCCTCGAATATCCGTACGGTTACTTCTCGTACCGCGCGCGGCAGCTCGAGGCGCCGCCGAACACGGAAGTGACCGTGGCCGACGCCGGCGGCAGCGCGTACTTCCCGAACGTTGCCCCCGCGGCGGTCGCCGCAAACGAGCCGCGCATCGAGGTCGTGCGCGAGCTCCAGGCGATCGGCCTCACGCGCGACGCGGCCGTGGAGATGAAGCGCGTCGCGTCGCTGCATCCGAACGACCTCGCGTTCCAGTTCCTTCTCGCCGACGTGTATGTGGAAGGAGGCGAGCCGTTCAAGGCGAACGGGATCCTGCAGCGCCACTTCCGCGAATTCGTGCGCCACGGCGGCATCAACGTCCCGCACCGGTTCTGGGAGATCCTCTATCCGCTGAAGTACTGGGACGCGTACCAGGCCGCGGCGGCGAAGCAGAACGTCGATCCGTACTTGCTCGTCGCGGTCACCCGTCAGGAGAGCGGGTTCGAGCCGAGCACGGTGTCGAACGCGGGCGCCGTCGGGCTGATGCAGATCATGCCGGCCGAGGCTGGGGCGATTGCGACGAAAGCGGGGTTGTTGCCGCCGTCGCGTGAGCAGCTTTTCGATCCGGCGACGAACATCCAGATCGGAGCCGCCGAATTCGCGCAGAAGCTCGCGAGCATGCAAAACAATCCGGTCCTTGCCATCGCCGCATACAACGCCGGAGAGGACGCGGTTGGCAAATGGCTTGCTCATACGCCAATCGATGACCTCGACTTATTCGTAGAAGCAATCCCTTACGCGGAGACCCGCCTTTACGTGAAGACGGTGACGCGTAACCGTTTCGAGTATCGGCGGATATATGACAGCAGTACGAATCACCCGGAGCCCTCGCATTGATGTCCGGCTCCTGACTTTTCTGATCGCCCTCCTCCTTCCCTCTTCGGCCGCCTTCGCCAACCAGCAACTCGTCCTCAGCCGCACGCAGGCCCCCGAAACCACCGAGTACAAGGGGCTCGTCGACGTCGCGGTCGATCCGGGGTTCGACGCCGACAAAGTGTCGATCGCCGTCGACGG
>DASXIH010000094.1:0-15592 GCA_036498125.1 Thermoanaerobaculia bacterium | reverse complement strand
CTTAAGATGTCCATCGTAGCCGGCGCGACCCTTACCCTGCAACTGCTGCTGGCGCTCATTGTTAAGGAGGTCAGCCAAAGTAGTCGTGTGATATTGAATACGCTGGACGAGTTCGGGGCACGTCAACTGCGTAACGTCTCTTTGAGCCGCGTATCCTCGAGGATCAACGAAATTTATCGGGTCGTCGTTCACGTAGGTGTAAAGGCTCGCATCGCCTCCACGAAACCCAATTGCGTCCTTCGTGGTCCAACGTCCGGTATTCGCATCGTAGTCACGAGCTCCGTAACGCGTAAGGGCGACGTCCCGATCGTACAGCCCACCCGCAAACCCGAAGGGAACAAATCCCGGGTTTGAATCTGATAGGACATTCCCGAACTCGTCGTACGTCATCGCCTCGGCGAGCGTGCCGGCGGTCGACTGCAGCACATATCGCGGGCTGCCGAGGTGATCGGAGATGATGCGGTAGGTGCTCCCCTGCCAGATCATGTAGTCGGGGACGTTGGTGCGGGAGCCGTAGACGAAGCGCTTCGTCACCGCTCCGCTGCCGTCCGTCTCGGCGATGATGCGGAGCTGGCCACGATAGATCCAGCCGGCGACGAGAGTGCCGTTGACCTTCTTCCCCACCCTGCGGTTCGAGGCGTCGATCACGTACTCGATCAGCCTTCCGTCCGGCAGGGTGACGCTGCGCAGGTTCCCGAGCACGTCATAGTTGTACAGCGTCGTGCCTTGCGCGTCGATCTTCTTCTGCAGCTCCCCGTTGTCGGAGTAGAAGTAGCTGGCGCCGTTGTAGGTGGTCATCCGGTCCTGGGCGTCGTAGGTCGCTGCGATCGTCCCAGAGGCGCTGGTCACGGAGGTGCGGTTGCCGTTGTCGTCGTAGCCGTAGTGGGTGGTCGCGCTGCCGGTGGTGACGTCGGCCAGGCGTCCGGCCGGGTCGTAGCCGTAGGAGGTGGTGGTTGTCTGGCCGTTCACGGTTTCGGTTTTCATGGCGATGCGGCCGACGTCGTCGCGGGTGTACCCGAAAGTGATCAGCGGCGAGCCGCTGAGTTGAACGGCGTACGAGCTCACCTCACCGAACGAGTTGTAGCCGTAGGTATCGACGAGGTTCGTCAGTGTCGTTCCAGTGAGAAGGCCATTGGTTGCGTCGCGGCGGAGCGTGAGAGCGCCGGCCGAAGTGAGCAGGTCGTCGTTGTCGTATCCGAATGAGATCGAATTCGCGCCGTTGATGCTCTCCGACACCGTCCGGAAGTTGCTGTCGTAGCCGAAGGCGACCGTCGATGGGACTGTGCCGCTCGAGATGACGCTCTTGAGCAGATCGCCGTCGTAGGTGAACTGTAGGCCGTTGCCACTCGGCGAGGAGATCGACGACAACGTGCCTTTCGATGCGTCGTAGGTGAAGATGTGCTGTCCGACGGGGTCGGTCATGGTCGCCAGTCGCCCGGCGGTGTCGTAGGCGAAGGAGATGCTGTCACCGTCCGGGCGCAGGATGTTCGTGAGCTGGCGATCGTGGTTATAGCTGTAAGTCGTGCTCGTATTCGCGACGTTCGCAAGCGAAGGTGCGGTATAGAGATCGATGAGGTCGACCGGAGTGAAGCCGAAGAAATGCGCGGGGCGTGAGGGGGGCGTTACAGACGTGACGTTTCCCGCCGCGTCATAGCTGAAGCCGATCTGGCGCCCGTCGGGAAGGGTTTGCGTGGTCACGCGATCGGCTGCGTCGTAGTCGTAAGAGAAGGTCCGGTTGATAGGATCCGTGATGGTCTTCAATCGTTGTTTGTCGTCGTAGGTGAAGCTTGTCAGCCGCGTGCCGCGAGTCATCGACAAGACGAGACCGTGCGACTCGTATCCGAGCGTGAGCTGCGTGAGGCCTTGAATCTGGACGGAGACCGGGCGATCCAGCCCGTCCAGCACGGTCGTTTCCGTCCGGTTCTGGGGCGTGGTGAGAACGACCGTCCGGTTCGAGCTCGTGTAAGCCGATCGGAAGCTGCGGCCGTTGACGGCCAGCGTCTCGACGTAGGACGTCACCGAGAGGGGGTTGTTCGGATCGGAAAGCGTTGCTTGGCTGGAGGCGGTCGTAGAAAGCTGTAAGCCCGAGGGCATCTTCAAAGATGCCGAGGCCGGGACCGGAGCGCTCATACCGAAGCGCGCGTCGGCTACGACGCCCGTTGTCATGATGGATCCCGTCGGCGGGGTCACCGTGCTCGAGCCGTCGCCGTTTTCGAGCGCGGTGGAGGTCAGCCCATCCACACCGACTGTCGGACGAGTGATCAGAATGTCGGAACTCTGCTGCCACCCGACTGTGCTGCTACGTCCCTCGGCCGTCCCGATGAGAACGCCGATGTTCGTACTGCTACCGCTCCGCGTCAGCGTCAGGAAGCCTCCGGCAGGGTCTTCGTCTTTCGTGAGCCGGCCGGCGTCGTCGTACGTGAACTTGTGCATTCCGCCGCGAAGATCTATGAGTTGCGACAGCAGACCAACGTTGTTGTAGTCGAACTGATAAGCCTCGTTTGCGGGGTCGGTAATGCTCCTGAGTCCATTCGCGCCGATGGAGAGCGTCGTTCGCTGCCCTCCCGGAGCAACGATGGCGGTTGCATTCTCGGAGGTGTCGCGCTCGACGGTCGTCGCCCGGCCGTTGACGTCGGTGATCGACGTCAGATAGCCGTTCGGATCGTAGGCGAGCGTCTCGAGTGTCGTGCCGGTGATGGTGCTGACCGTACGAACATGCCGTCCGTTCTGGAAGATGTATCCGAGCGTTCCATCGTCAGAAGGAATGATGGTCGACGTCCCACCCGGAGCGAGCGGCGGGAATGTCGGGCCGGTCTTCTCGATCACGGCCTGCGATGAGTCGGCGATGAGCACGCTGCCGTCGGCCGTCACCTTGACGTCATACGGAAAATCGAGCTGTGCGGCGCGTGCGAGCGTGCCGCTTAGCGACACATTGCAATTGCCGCTGCTGGCGCCGGCGAGGACGTGCGCAATGCCGCCGTTGATGGTCCACACGCGATTCAAGCAACCGGTGCGTTCGGCGAACGCGACCGAGCCGTCGTTCGCGACACTGAGGCCCCACGAGAAGTTGATGCTGTGCCCCGCGGCTACGACCCCATCCTGGATCGGGGTCCCGGCGCCACCTCCGAGAAGGTGAATGATGCCGTCAGGCGTGACGCGGTAGATCGCCGAAGACGAGCCGCTGTCGACGAAGTAGATGGAACCATCCGGCCCGACACTGATGCCATTGGGTTGAATCCCTGCGCTCGTCGCGGAAATGTTGTCTGCGAACCTGGCCGATCCGCCGCCCGCAACGGTCGTGATGATTCCGTTCAGGCTGATTCTGCGAACACGACCGTGGCTGGAATCGGAAACGTAAATCACTCCGTCGGGAGCGAAGGCGATGCCCCCAATCGAGCCGAGATTTGCATTTGCCGCGGGACCGCCGTCGCCCAGCGGTCCGCTCGCAGAACCTACGCCGCTGACCGTCTGGAGTACCCCATTCACGATCTTACGAAGGTGATCCGAGATCGTGGATGACTGATGATCGCTGAAATAGACCGTGCCGTCCGGTGCGACCGCGATCATGAAGGGATTCATATCGCTGCCGATTGCCGGAGCACCGTCCGGTGTAAAGGCGCTCTGTCCTGAGCCGCCTACAACCGACAGCGCCCCGCTTGCGTCCACATAGCCGATCTCGCTGTAGCCGTCGTCGACGAAGTAGAAACCGCCATCCGGCATCGGCGCGACGGATGTCGGAAAACTGAGGCTGGTCTTTGTCGCAACGCCGGGCACGAGCTTACTTGCAAATACTCCGTTGCCTGCCGCGCGATAGATGCTCGCTTCGCCGCTCCGCTCTTGGTCGCCGCCACGCTGGTCCGTTCCCTCGTAGAGAATGCGGCCAATCGAGTCGTACGCGCGCTGCGGGCTGAAGATCCAGCCGCCGAAGCCTGTCCCGACCGCGGATACGCGGCCAAGCGTAACTTCGGTCGCTTGCTGAAGCGTGAGAGTGACGCGTCCGGCATCGCCGATGATGGTCGTGCCCGCCGGCGGCATGTCAAAGCCTGGGATGGTCGGGCGCGACGGAGCGTATCGAGCGGGATAGGTATAGCCGACGCTCACGTCGGCGACGCGCACGCCCTCGACCGGCCGGCCATATGCGTCGTTGCCATCCCAAGTGAAATTCAGCGTCTGGTTCGGCGCTGGTGTCATTTGTTGCGTGAACGTTCGGCCGGCAACCGAAATCTGCACGGTCATCGACTGCATCGAGGCTGGAATGACTGCACCTGAAACCGGAACCATCATCTGGTACTGCACGCGATCCGTCCGTCCGCTGTCGTAGTCGAGCGTATACGGGGTGCCGGTAATGGGGATTGACTCACCCAACCGCTGGTTTTCGACGGCCACGATCGAGCCTGGACAGGTCGCGCAATGTTTGACTACCGGCGAGGCATCCGGCTGCGGCAAGTTCGGCGCAATCGCATCGGCTGGCGGCGACATCGGATGATTCGGATCGAAGGGGGTGAAGTGATCCACCTGAATACGCCAGAGCGTCTGGCCCGCGGCATAGAGGGCCGCGAGTTGCGTGACCTCGTCGGCGCTGAGGCCCGGGGTGTTGTCGGCAATGCCGTCGCCGTCGCTGTCGATGGTCGCGGTGCCGTTTGCGACAGTCAGGATCTTGATGACGACTCCGTTCGCGGCCGGGAACCATTTCAGTTGCTTGCGATCGAAGTACCCGAGGGGCACCGTAACGCCGACCGGGAAATTGAGGAAGTTTTCGATGTAGACGGGTAGCGGGTTCGAGAACGTCACGCCCGGCGCTTCATCAACGGAGAGCTCGACGCAGTACGTGTAGCCGCTGTTCGGCGGGAGAAGTGCGGGCATAGCTTTCGGACCCATTGCGCCGACCGTGAACTCCGTGGCACGGACGTGAAGTGTCGACGCAGGTGTCGTCGTCCCGTCGGCGTTGGTGAGTGTGCCGGTCGTTCCCGCGGGAAAGAGGATCGTGGCGCGGCGGGTGCCGCTACTGTCCGTCACCGTTGACCCCTGCGCGACTTGCATGGCCGCCGCCCCCGCGGTGATGGTCGTGACGGCGCCGTCGTAGGCGACGAGGACCACGTCGTCGACCGTCTTCTGCTGGTTCCATCGTGTCGTGACCATGCGGTCCGACGAGATGTAACCGGCTTTGGTGAAATTGAGGTGCAGAGGGCCGCCGCCGTTCCAGACAAAGTCGTAGCGTCCGTCGCCGCGCGTCACCGTCTGCCCGAATTCGGGATGCTGGCCGGTCGTCACGATGACACCGGGGAGCGGTGCGCCGGAGACGTTGAGGACGCGGCCGGAGACGACCGCGGCGCGGTTGTCGGCGATGGCATTCGGAGCCACGCCCGTCTGGATCGCGTTCGGTCCCGTGTAGAGGAAACGGATGCTGTCGGCGATCGGCGTCACGATCGTCGGATCGAGCGGCGGACCTTGGATCGTCGGCGGCGGCAGCGCAACCGGCGTCGTGATTGAAAGATGAACGGTGGCCGTGAGGCCGGAGAACGCGGCGGTGACGTCGGTTGCGCCCGCCGAAACGCCGTTCACGAGGCCGGTCGGCGAAACGGTGGCCACGGTGGAATCCGACGACATCCAGACTGCGGTGGGGCTGACGTCGAAGCTCGTGTTGTCGAACTTCGTCACGGCTGCCGAGAACTGCAATTGGTGTCCGATCTGAATCGCCGTCGCCGACGACGTGAACGCGAGGCTGCGGTAGATCAGAACCGTGAAGTTCGTAGCGGCGGTTGCCGTCCCGAACGCCGTACTCACCGATACAGGACCGGTGACCGCTGTCGCGGCGACGGTCGCAATGACGCGGGTCGTCGTCGCGCTCGTGATGACCCCGGGGACTCCGCCGATGACCACGACGTTGTTGGCCGCGATTGCATCGAAGTTGCTGCCGTTGATCGTGACGCTCGTTCCCGCCGGGCCTTGCGCGGGTGTGAATGAGGTGATCGCCGGCGGCGGAACGTAGGTGAACGCGGAGTTTAGCGTTCCTGATCCGCCCGCTGTCGTGACGGTCACGCTTACGACGCCGGCGGCACCGGCCGGCGTGGTGGCCGTCAGCGACGTCGGAGACGTGACGACGACGTTCGTCGCGGCCGCGTTCCCGAACTTGACCGATGTCGCACCGCCGGTGTCGAAATTCGAACCGGTCACCGTGATGCTGTCGCCGCCACCTGTCTTTCCCCGATTCGGCGTCACGGACGTAACGGTTGGCGCCGCGAGATAGGTGAACGCTCCCGTGCTCGTCACACTCCCGGTCGGAGCAGTCACCCCCACGTCTACGCTCCCCGCGGCATGCGACGGCGTCGTGACCGTGATGGTCGTTGCAGTCACGGAGGTAATCGCCGCGGTGAGATTGCCGAACGTGACGGTGGTGTTACTCGTCGTCCCGAAGTTCGTACCGGTGATCGTCACCGTGTCTCCCCCGCTCGTGCGGCCACGCGCCGGCTGGACGGAGACGATGGTGGGAGTGGCGAGAACCGTCAGCGTCGCCGAGCCGGTGATGGAGCCGAGAGTGGCGCGGATCGTGGCCGTAGCGGCGCTCAGGCCCGTGACAATGCCGGTGGTGTCGATGCTGGCGAGCGCGGTATCGCTCGAGGTCCAGGTGACACTGCTCGTGAGGTTTCGCGTGCTGCCGTCGGAATAGTTGCCCGTTGCGGTGAATGCTTGCTTCGCTCCAATGACGACCGTTGCCGTCGCAGGCGCGACGGTGATCGACTGCAGGAGCGGATTCACGGTGACCGTAGCCGAGGCCGAGAAGGAGCCGAGCGTCGCCGTGATCGTGGCGACGCCGGGGCTGATTCCGGTGACGGTGCCCGCGCTCACGGTGGCGACCCCTGGCGCTGACGAAGTCCATGTTGCGGATGCCGTGACGTCGGCCGTCGAGCCGTCCGTGTACGTCCCGATGGCTGCGAGCTGGCCCGTCGCGTTTTGGTCGATCGAGAGCAATGAAGGGGCGACGTCGAGCCGCGTGATCGACGATTGAACCGTGATCGTCGAGGTGCTCGAAAGGCCGGCGGCATTCGTCGCCGCCGCAGTGATCGTGGGCGGCGTCGCGGTGCTGAGGTTCAGCGTCACGCTGAACGAGCCATCGCTCGCAAGCGCGACATCGCCGCCGTTCACCCGGAATGAAGTAATTGCGGTCTCTGCGTCGATCACGGTGCCGTGCACCGCGACCTGACTGAGATCGATGACCGCCTCGTGGTCGAGCGGCGAGAAAATGGTGACCACCGGCGGCGTGGTATCGATGGTCCGTGTGACGTGCGAGTTGCCGCTGACGGTGACCGTTCCTCCAAAAACTCCGCCGGCGACGTTTGCCGAAGACACCGTGACGGCCGCGGAGGGCGCGTAGAGAAATCCTCCGAACGAGGAGCTGCTCACGACGAACTTTGTTCCCGAAGCCCAGAAGTGGAGCTGCCACGGGTTGTCGCCGGCGATGCTGCCGCCGGTCACGTTCACGTCCGACGTGGCGAGGATGCGCACCTGGCCGGCGAGCGTGATGGACGAGCCGCCAGACATCGTGAACTTGCGGAAGTAGTACGTTCCCGCCTGAAGCGTGAGCGAGTCGCCGCCGCTCAGCGTGAAGTCGCCGCCGCTCGACACGGGGTTCTTGTGCTGCGCCGACAACGGGATCGTGGCGTTGTCGTTCGCGGATGCGACTGTCGCCGCGAGCGCTCCGAGATCGATGATCGAGCAGGGGAACGCGGCGGTCGCGCTGCCGACCGCTCCAGTGATCGCGCCGCTACCGGAGCGCGCAACGGTCTTACCCGGTCCGGCGAATGCGTCGCCGTCGACCGTCCCGCCTGTCACCTTGACATTGCCGTTCGCCAGCACGTTTCCTCGCGCCGACGCCGGCGACGAGTCGACCAGACCGTTGGAAACAGTCAGGTCGCCGCACGAGGTGATCGCCTGCGACGCCAGCGGCGGCGTCAACGCGAATGGGTCGGAAGACTGTGCCGAGAGGCCGAGAGTGGTGAAGAGAACGACGACCAGGAGCAGACGCGCGGCGGAAGATCGCATTTGGACCCTTTCAGACGAATGTGCTTTGACGACACGATCACCGCTCGGCTACGGCGACTCTCTCTACTGATTACCAGATATACGGATGTCGACCTATGGATGTCCGTTTTGGTGTTAGACGCGACAGGGCGTCGATTGGAAACCGTATTTTCAAAAAAAACCCGATGGATAGCGCGAGCCTGACGCGCGACACCGAGTCCTGCGGCCCCACCCAGAGGCTGACACGGACGGCCATGACACTTCGCCGGTCGCGAGGCTCACCGAGAAACGGGCCCACTCCCCTTCGGCTTCGCGAGAACCGGTTCGCCGGCAGTTTCCGGTTCATCGCTGACGAAGCGGCGTAGGAACTCGTGGTCCGTTTTGAACCGGCGGGTGAGATAAACCGGGTGCGATTCATTCTTGCGGCGCATCTGCGTTCCCATCTGCTGGCCGAGCGAGGCGATGAGCTGCATCAGCCGGACGCGTTGCGCGTCTTCACTTTCCGGCCCGTTCCGCAGCGCTCCCTCCACCGCCTCGTCGTACATCATTTTGAATGTCTCGGCGCAGGCCTCGCCATTCTTTCTGGCGATCTGATCGAGCTCCCGTTCCGTGCTCTTGAAATCACGGCTCGCGTCTTCCACCGTCTGATCCCGTTGGATGGTCAGAAGCAGGACGTCGGCGAACTCCTCGGCTCTCTTAACGCCGGTGAATTTCGGGACAGTTTGTCCGCGGCGCAATTGCAGCACGTTGCGCCGGAGCTCCCGCCTCTCTTTCGCGTTGTGGAATTTCCCGATCGGCGAGTTGGGGGCGTCTTCGACGCGTTTCAACGCGTCGATCGCCTTGTTGAAGAGCTCAGCGGCGCGCTCTGACGGATATTTTTTCATCATGCCGTTCCAGGAACCCGGGCGCGCCTGCGAGCGCGCCCGGGTTCGACTGCCTCCTTACTTTACGCCTTCGATGGGGTGGTGGCCGGTGGTACCGGCGGTGTCGTCGAAGCCGGCGGCTGAGGACCCTCCGGCGCCGCCTTCTTGCGGCGCGCGGAGCTCTTCAGGCGCTTGACCTCCTCGACGTGCGGCACCAGCACCGCGTTGGCGGGGTCCTTCGCGAGCTGGGTCCCGATCTGGTACGCCTGGGTGCCGATCAGGGCGAGACGCTGGCGCCGAACGAGGTTGCCTCCCTCGATGTTCTTGAGGAATGCCTTGGTCTCGTCGATGACGGCGTCCCAGCGAATCGCGTCGGTCTGCACCTGGCGAACGTCGTCGAGCGGCTGCCCGATCGCCTGCGACACGTTGTCGAGAACGCCCATGACGTTGATCGACGCGTCGACGATCGGCGTCTTCTGCAGGCGCAGCTTCGCTTTGAGCGTAGCGCGCTGCTCTTTCGAGAGCGGCGCCACCTCTTCGATCTGCGACTGCATCGTACGCAACTGCTCGATGACTGCCTCGGGAGTGAGCTTGCCCGGATCCGCGGACGTGGTACCTGGGGTGTTGGCAACGGGAACTGTGGTGTTCATCGCTAACCTCCTGTTAGCTCTGCGGTTGAGGCTGGAGGTTGCGACAGGACCCTTGCGGGGTACGAGGCGGCCAACCACCAGCTGGAAGTTTCGGCCACGCGCCGATTCCTCCGGTTAATGATTGTGGAGGTGTGCACACCTCCACTGTCCGCGGCAGGGGGAGCAAGCTCTAACCCCCGCACCGGTACGGATCTGATGTGCTTTCAGCACGTCCGCACCGCCGACAGCCGCCAAAGTCTCAGGTCCAACTACGATCTTTGACTCTGTACGAAAAATCTACGCTCCTTCGCGAAGCGTTGTCAAGCAGAATCTTTCACCCCACCAAGGGGAGCGGACGTCTCGTCCGCTCAGCACACGACCACGCGGCACCGCACCACTCTCTCGCACCGCCGCTGCACGTGTACGGGCGACCCGAAACAACGCTTCGGAGGACCGCTGCACGTGCACCGGCGACCGAAACAAGCTCTCGCCGGACCGCTGCACGTCCACGGGCGACCGGAAACAAGCTCTCGCCGGACCGCTGCACGTCCACGGGCGACCCGAAGCAACCTCTCGCCCGACCGCTGCATGTCTCCGGGCGACCCGAAGCAATGTCTCGCGACACCGCTGCACATGCACGAGTGATCCGAAACAGTATCTCGAAGGATCGCTGCACGTGCATCGCCGAGGCGATACAGTGCATCGAAAGACCGATGAACGTGCGCGGGTAAGGCAAAGCAATGCTCCGCGTCGTCGATGCTCCAGTGCGGCCGGAGAGAAAGATTGCCGCGCTTCGTCGATGGGCCTGTACGACTCGCCCGACAGATTGGCGCGCTCCTTCGATGGACCTGCATCGTCGAGGCGAGACATTGCCGCGCTGTCTCGATGGACGTTCACCGTTGGGGCGACGTGTTGCCGCGCTGCGTCGATGGACCTGCGCTGCCGTAGCGAGCCAGCGTACTCGTCCCACGTAACTTGTCGATCCCTGTCAGCGCGCCTGTTTCGCTCATGCGCGGAGAGGACTTTCAACGGCGGGACCGCGCCGCTTTATGGTCAAACTCCGGGTCCCACTCGAGTGAACTGAAAAGCTTGACGATCTTGCGCTGTTCGCGTCTCGCGTTGAACTCTTCGACCGCCCTCGTTATGACGGTCGCATCTGGAAAATCAGAACGGGTGCCGCCAGCGGAGCCCAGGAAAGCGGCTGTAGTCTCGATCCGTAGTGATCCATTCGCTGCCCGACTCAACAGCGAGAGCGGCGAGATAGGCATCAGCAACGAGGTTGCCTCCCGCATGGGCTCGCGAGCAAAAGTCCGTGAAGATTTCCCAATGCCGCTCGCCGGGGGCGACGGAAACAGCGTTCGGTTGGTTGCGCAGGAAATCGCAAAACTCGACTGCATGAATAAGAGGCGTCGGTGGATTGAAAATCCGGCGATGCGTGACCACGCGCAAAAATCCGCTGAGAACGAGATCGGCGACGCCAAAAGCCTCCGGGCCGGCGATCACCTCCTCCAACCAGTCACGGAAGCGCTGATGGTCAGCGGCGTCTTCGCGGTGCGCGTAGATCAGGACGTTGACGTCGGTGAGGATCACGGTCGTTCTCCATCAGATCGAGAAGGGCGGCGCTGTTGTCGAGGTCGACACCGGGTTGCAGCCCCTTTCCCTGAAACGTCGGCAGCTTCACAACCGACTTCGCTCGCTTCGCCCCTCGGCGCCTAAGTGACTCGCGCAGCGCGTCCTCGATCAAGGCTGTCAGCGTTCTGCCATTTGCCGCCGCGAAAGTCTTCGCCTCGGCCAGGAGATGCGGATCCAGTCGAACGGTGGTTCTCATACGCATCAAAACATACGCGCCACGCATCAATATGTCAAAGAAGGTGGAAGTTGGGGCGATTCAGGCGCAGTCGTTCGCCTCAGCGGTCGATCTCGTCCTCAAGATCTACAAGGCGCTGATGCCGTTTCTGACGGCGCTCGCCGCCGTTCCGCTGATCCCGCCGACGTGGCGCGCGGCTCTGATCGCGTTCCTCCAGGCGCTCGATCTGGCGGCGACGGCACCGTCGTCGATCGGACGTAGCCGACAACCCCTCCCCAATGCACTACTAGGTGAGGCCCGCGCAAGCGGGTCTCACCCTTAGCTGGGCGTGGACGCAGGTGATCCGCCGCCGCGTTAACTCTCTCAACGCCGCGGAACCTAGAATTGTAATCCGCCAATCCCCGCTGAGGAGTAGGATTCGGGAGATGTCCGAAGTCGTTACTCCCGGCAGCTACATTGGAACGCTCGCGAGGGCCGCGACGAGGGAAACCTTCGGCTTCTTTAAGAAGGCCACCTCGGACTCGCCAATTGGCGCGCTCGTTATTAGCGGATTTCAACTCGCATTCATAGCATATTCAGTATTCATCGCACGCGGGTGGACGTCCACGTTGACGATCCTAAAAGGCGTAGGCGTCGGTCTGCTTCCGATACTACTAATGGCATTAGGCTTATACGCCTGGAGTTTCGCCAAACACACTTACTTACTCCATAAGGCCGACCGGGAGGACCTAAAGCGTTTTGCGATTCAGCTCGAGAATGAGCGAGAAGAGGCTGCGCGCAGTCTAAGCACCTCGACGCAAGAGGCTGCCACCCGCATTGCGACCCTCGAAGGCACAGTGCGCGACTTGCAGCACGAGGTTACGCCAGATGTGATGCTTGAGGTCTCCGCGACGCGCGACGACGCTCACAGTTTCGAGCTCGTACCAATCGCGGCATACAACGCGAGTGCAACTGGTACAGCGATGGAGGTACAAATACAGCCCCTCTCGTCTGGCGAGTATCCTGCCGGCGAATGGAGCGGCGGCTCATGGGCACCAGACAGCTTGATCGCCATACCCAGCGGCGACATATTGAGCGAAACACGTCTTGAGTTCAAACCGATCCCTCACATTGGCGGCAAGGAACGAGCCACCGCCATTTTATTGAGCGACCTACCGGGTAGCGAAAAGCTGAAAACAATGACGATGGGTCTATGGTGGTTTATCGATTCCGCTCTGAAGCACCGGGACTACGTTGAAGGGGGCAACTGACTCGCGATATCGTGATACCGATCACAGTCCGCTATCGCGACAATCTGCGTGACCCGCACGCAAAGTGCTGGACGCGAGACGAACTGCTCCAGTATGACGCCAGGGCGCGCACAGCTGTTATTATGCACGGGCCGGCTACCGAATGGGCACACTCGGAGCAGCCCCCTCCCCAAATGCGCATTACGGTTCGCTGCACGACGACCGAAGTACGAATGCTCATTAGCAACGACGGCGCGGCCTGTGACGCTGCCATAAAGCTGACAGTGAATGGTACACCGTCGCGATGGCCCGGCACTGGACTATATGTCAGATGGCCAGCTGGCGTCACAACGAAGGCACATTTCGGACCAGGTGATGTGAAAGACGTGATTCTCGCTACTAAAGCCGACGGTAACTGGTGGGTTGTTTTTGGCGGTTTCAAAGGTGAGGCGACGCCTACCAATTGGTCTGACTGGCCACCGCTAACTCCGGGCACCATCCAAGATGCCGTTCTCGACGGATCACTCGTTACGGACCCGGCGTCCAGCGCCGCTCGGGCGTTCCGCGTCATTTTGCGGCCAACTGGGGCGACGGCAGAGGATTCGGCAGCGACTGCTTGACATGGCGCGACAACAGCGCACGTCGAGAGTGTGCCGATCACAGAGAAGTTCAGGGGTGTCGGATGGAGCGGGAAAGTGTTCGAGCTCGACCATCCTACGGCCAGCAGAGTCTGCGCGTCGGCACACGACACGGACGACTGCCACAAACCGAGGCGGCACCTGACGGTGCTGCACGTGCAGGATGAGGGCTAGGAAGGAGCCGAACACCAAGAAACCGCACTGTCTGAAGTTGGCAAAGGGACGCGCCAAGGCGCACATCGTGCCGGGTGCGGTTCAACCCCGAACTGCTGGCGCGGTTGAACGCGCGGCGAGAAGGAGCAGAAGGAATCTTTCCGATGGATCAAGAGCGTCCTCGACGGGGCGACGTCAAATCATGAATACCCGATTCGATGAACACTGCGTGAACACTTGGCGGCAGCGAATCAGGCATCGATGGACCAGCGCTGGAGGCGCTGGAGGAAATCGAAATTTGTGATTCGCTCTGAGCTGCGCGCCCGCTTGATTCCCTCTTTGTCAAGCCGAATGAGTCCGGCTTCCTGCCGCAGCGGATACCACGTGCCATCGACGGGATGCGTGAAGCTCTTCGCATCGTTCGTCTGAGCGATCACTATGGCGAGACATGTCCGATCGCGTCCGGCATCATCGCGCACGATGATCTGCTGCAGGCTTACGAATGCCGCGCTCGGCCCGAAGCAGGCGTCGAGTACTTGACGCGTGTACTTCACGCGATTCTCCATATCCGTCACGCCGACCACGGCACGATCGGCGTCACGGACGCCTACGATGAACACTCCCCCGTCGGCGTTCGCGAAGCCGGCAACCAGTTCACAGAACTTGAGCTTTGCCTCTTCACGCTCCGTTCTAGCAGCAATCCAGAACCCTAGCTGCTGCTTGAAATCCCAAGTTTGTGTCTCCGTCCTTCCAGTGTGACGCGCCTTCGTGATGAATGACCGCCAGAACGTTTCGTTGAAGACGAGGTTATCGCTCGCGAGCCGTTGATCGACGGCATTGACAATGTTGCGAAACGAGTTGCGGAGAAATTCGAAATACTCCGAAAGTTCCTGCAGGACAGCGTGAACGACGCGCGGGACGAGTGTGGCGTCAGGAACCGCGATCGTTCCCTCGTAGTCGTCATAAGCGTCGACCATCTCATCGAGGATATCCAGCCGTTCTGCGTCCACTTGGTAACGCAATATGCGGTGGCGCACGCCGCACGCGATCTCTGTGAGATTCACGATCGTAGCCTGATCGGTAATTGATCCTACTGCTGGTTCCGCCCATCGATCAGAAACGCGGGTCGTACCCCATTCGGCCGCGCTAAAAAGCATGCTCGGCGCGAGCTCGTCGCGGCTGTGCAGCCACGCTGCGTACCGTTCGACCTCTTCGATATCAGCAACATGTTCCGCTGCAAAGTTCGCGATTCCACGCAGCAGCGATTCGTAATCTGGGAAGGTCGATCGCCGAAAACGACGTGCTCCGCGTTGCAAGCGTTGAGCCGCATGAAAAGTCGCCCCGGTCCGCCTCTTAAGGTCAGGAAGGTCGGACTCTCGAGTCCACACCCACCACCGCACCTCATCTGGCCCGACCAGCTCACCGAAGCTGGTCAGAAGGGTCACGGTAAACGCGCCGCCTAGCTGTGCGGGCACCGTTAGGTTCGTCAGCAAATCGAGTTGCGATACCGCGCGAGTGAGGTACCAATGTAACGTTCCAAGCCGCAGCGCCGCTGGAGTGTGCAGTGCATCGTGGAGGTGCGGATCGCTCGTATCGATCATGAAGACTTTGGCTGAACATTTCGGCTCACGCGAAGATTGCCGAACAAGGGGGTCACACCGGCGTCAGACCTTCGCTCGTTGGATCTATACCTTGCATTCTATTGAGCTGGCATGACTTCGACCTTCGGTGTCATTCCGGTCGGCTCTACGTTCAGTGGAGAAACCGAAAAGCAAAGGTTCGGCCCTCGCGGCCCCTCGCGCTAGCGCTAGGCCTCCCCGAGGCGATCCGGAGCGCGGAGCTGCGCGTCCGGCTGACGCGGCATCACATCGACATGCTGGAGTATCGGGCGGGCCAGCAGGAGACCACCGTCAGCGGCGTGCTGGCGCGCGAGCTGGACGGCATCGCCAGCGCGCACATCGAGGAGCTGTCGGCGGCGTTGCCGGGGTTCGCCGAGGCGATGGCGTGGCCTGGGGCGCCGGGGTAACCCGCGTGCGCGTACACTTCTCCCCGCCCGGTTGCGGCACGTCGCGTTAACTGTCGACAAGTGGCGCGTGTGTGTGGCGAAAGCCCCCGATGTCTAGGTGGCCCTAGGCCGCCTCTACACAGCGTTGGCGCAACCGGGCACAGTGGCGGAAAGTCCGGCCGGACCTGCCGCCGTGCAGCTCAGACTGCGCAGGTCGGGCTGAAGCCCGACCTACGTTTTCAGCGCGGC
>DASXIH010000093.1:0-2942 GCA_036498125.1 Thermoanaerobaculia bacterium | reverse complement strand
TCCGCCTTCCGCTCGATCTCGAGGTACTCGGCAGCGGTGATGAAGTCTGTGTTCGGGGCAGACATAGCCGCATGGTACGCCAGGAGCCCGGCCTACCTGCGGAACACCACTGACAGCGAGCCGACCTTGTAGGTGTCCGACGTGTCGTACGCCGCGTCGATCTGGAACTTTGGCCAAGCGAGGCCGCCGCCGATCGAGCGGTGGCGCTGGGTGGTTCCCTTCGGATAGAGCAGCGCCGCGCCGACCGCCTCCGGCGAGTTGAGCGGGCCGGCCCAGTACGTCGAGTGCGCCGGATCGCGCCACCAACCGGCGCGCAGCGCGAACGGCACCTTCCACGGGAAGAAGTACTCCGCCCCCGCATGGATCTCCGTCACGTCGGGCGCCTTGAATCCGTTCGGGATGCTCCGCAGCGCTGAGACGGTGGAGATGAAGTCGTCGACCTGATTCGAGTACTTCACCCGCACGCCGTCGACGTTCACCGTGAGAGTCGGAATCGGCCGCACCGAGATGCCGACGCCGTAGACGTCGGGAATGTGGAACGTCGTGTCGGCGAGCTTCTGGAACGTGAAGCTGGGCGCCAGGGCGATGAACGTCGGCGTCGTGAAGCTCGGCCCCTTCTTATAAGTAGCACCCGCGCTGAACTTGTCGGACGGCGCCCACTTGAAGCCGACGCCGAACGTGAAGTCCTTCTTCTGGCCGATGTTGATCTTGCCGTCGCTGCCGACGTTCGCGGTCGCCTGCGCCGAGATGCTCTGCAGGTCGTACGTCGTCGCCGAGATCCGAGACGTGAGCGCCGCCTCGCGGAACGTGTGATAGCGCGCGGAAACCCCGAACGAGAACTTGCCGGCCTGCCATGCGCCGCTGAGCCCGAACGTCCGCAACTGCACGTCGACCGCCGTGAGGAACGGATTCGTAACGTACTGGAGGCAGCCGAGGGGGTCCTTGCTCGTCTGGATGATGTTGATGCATTCCTGGAGAGACACCGGGTGGTCGCCATATTTCGAGTTCGGGAGATAGAAGTTTGGGACATCCGTCTCGACCGCGCCGGTGAACTGGTTGAGCGTCGGCACGACCGCCGCCGCGCCGACGTTGTGGAGCGGCTGATTGAAGTAGAGGCCGACGACGAAGTTCTTCGGGAGCGGATAGACGATGCTGGCGAACGACGGCTCGACGCGGTCGCTGTAGTGCGTGAACGGCGTCCGCGTCAGGTCGGGATACGTCCCGCTGGTGGTCATGATCTGCTGCTCGAGGTAGTTGCGCGCCTCGATCGAGAACTCCGGCTTCCGGAGGATCGTCAGGCCGGCCGGATTCGCCTCGGCGGCCGATGCATCGTCGGCGAGGCCGATGAACGCGCCGCCCATTCCGAGCGAGCGAGCGCCCGGATTGCCGAAATTGAACTGCAGGCCCGAAAGGGCCTCGATGTCGGTGTTCTGCGCCAGCGCCGGGATCGCGATCAGCGCGCAGAGAGCGAGCGCAAACAAGCTTTTACGCATGGTTCCTCCGTCGGGACGATATGCGTCGAAGGATAGCAGAGGGGTGCAATATATGGCCGTGAACCAGCGCATTCTGAAGTTCGACCGGACGCCGGTCGCCCGGCTGATCTCCTGCGCCGCGGTCTTCGGTTCCGCGGCGCTGGTTTTTCGCTACCTGGCGGCCGGCTGGAGCGAGGTCGAGATCCTTCCCTTTCTCGGCCTGATCGCCCTCTTCCTCGGCACGTTCGCCGCGGCCGTCGTTCAGTACGGAGACCACATCTACCTCAGTGACGACGGCTTGATGTACGAGAACCGGCTGCTCAAGCTGTTCGGCCGGCGCGGGCGGTGGATGCGGTGGGAGGACATCATCGAGGTCCGCGAGGTCAAGCGGAAGGTGCTCATCCTCCTCTCGCGCGACGGGCAGCGGGTGCTGGTCGACGCAATCCTTGGCTACGCGATTGCACGAGCCGAGATCCTGCGACGGGCACCGCAGGCCATCCTCAGCGGGACGCTCGTTCCTGAGGAGCATTGAGCCGACGCCGCGTAATCATCGCTTCCGCCGCCGCACTCGCCATCGCGCTCGCCGCATTCATCATCTTTCTCTCGCGCCAGCACGTGCAGCGGCGGGTTGCGCTGCACCACGCCGGCAGGATTGCCGGCGCCACACAGATGCCGAGGGGCATTCCGCCGGTCGAGCAGTGGACCCAGACGTTCGAATCGCTCGCTCCCGCCGATCTCGACTCGCTGCTCGACCAGATCGAGAAGAAACGCGGTGATCTCTACGCGAAATACTCGCTCGGCTACCTCCACGCCCGCGCGCGCATCGAGAACAACGACCTCACGCCGGCCGCGCAGAAGCTGGCGCCGTTCCTCGCGAAAGGGAACGCGTTCCGCGACCTCGCGCTCTTTCACCAGGCGGAGATCGACGTAGCGGCACGCAACGATGCGGCTGCGAGCCGCGATCGGACGACGCTCATCTTCGAGTATCCGAACGCGCTCCACCGCGATGAGGCGATCGATGACGAGACGGAGTTTCTGACGCGAACGAGCGCAAAGGCGCTGATCGATTTCGCGGCGAAGCTCCCGGCTAGAAAGCGCGATCTCGACGCACACATCGTCGAAGCACTGATGCGATCGGGCGACTCGACTGGAGCTCTTGCGCGCGCCCTCCCAATTCTGAAGTCCGGGACGATGGACGACGCCGCGGACCGCGCCAGCCTCGCCATCGACAAGCCACAGCTCGTGGCGAAGCTCAACGCGCAGCAGGTCGCCACGCTCGGCGAGGCGATGCAGAACCACCGGCACTTCGACCGCGCGGTCGCGCTGTTGTCGCTCGCGCTCCGCGGCCTGCCGCAGAAGCACGACGATCTCCTCTTCGCGATCGGCCGTAGCCAATTCGGAGCGGAACAGTTCGCACCGGCGCGGCAGACCTTTCTCCGCGGCGCGTCGGAGACGAAGGACCTCAAGCAG
>DASXIH010000092.1:0-4812 GCA_036498125.1 Thermoanaerobaculia bacterium | reverse complement strand
CGACTCCCGACTAACGACTCCCCATCCGCTACACTGCGCGGCGCGTGACTGAATTCGGGCTCCCTCTTCTCCTCGTCGCGATCGTCTATGCCGTCATGCTCGTGCTCAACGAGCGAATGAACCTGTTCGGCGACCGGTTCTCGTCGCGCCTCGTCAAAGTCCTCGCGTACCTCTGGCTCGGGCTCTTCCTCGGCGTCATCACGTTTTTCATCGTCAGCTCCTCGCTCGTACAGCCGACGTTGAAACAGCTGTCGGCTATGCCGTTCTATTCGCTGTTCGCCCTCCACGCGATCCTCATCATCTTTCTCGTCGGATGGTGGCTACTCACGGGCCGGCCGCCCGTCTCGCGCTTCCTCAACCTCCGCTTCGACGGCAACTCGCTCCTCACCGGCCTGGCGGTCGGCGTCGGCGGGTGGCTGTTCACGATCGCGCTCGCGCTCGCAATCGCTCTCGTCCTCCAGGCGACCGGCATCATCCCGAAAGACGTTCAGCCTCCCGCGATGATCGGCTGGATCGCGACGCTGCCGATCTGGAAGAAGTGCGTGCTCGTCCTCTCGGCGATGACGGTGGAAGAGGCATTCTTCCGCGGCTGGCTGCAGAAGCGGATCGGCCTCATCGCCTCGACGGTGCTCTTCGCGCTGGCGCACGCCGGCTACGGCCAACCGTTCCTCCTCATCGGCGTGGCGCTGATCTCGCTAGTGATCGGCTTCACGTTCTACCGCACCAAGAACCTCATCCCCGGCGTCATCGCCCACGGCGTCTTCGACGCCGTCCAACTCTTCGTCATCATCCCGATCGCCTTCAAGGCGACCGGCATCGGCGGATAACGAATGATCCTTTCAGCCCTTCTCGCATTCCTCGCTGTTCCACAGCTCGGCGGCTCGCAGCGCCAGCTCACGTTCGACATCTACAAGCAGCTCATCGAGATCAACACGACCGAAAGCTCGGGGAACATGACGACGGCGGCCGACGCGATGGCGAAGCGGCTGACCGACGCGGGATTCCCGGCGGAGGACGTGAAAGTGCTCGCGCCGGAGCCGCGGCACGGCAACCTGATCGCGAGGCTGCGCGGCACCGGCAAGGAGAAACCGCTCCTGCTGCTCGCGCACCTCGACGTCGTGGAAGCGAGGCGCGAAGACTGGTCGACCGATCCCTTCACGCTCGTCGAGAAGGACGGCTACTACTACGGCCGCGGAACGGGCGACGACAAGGCGATGGCGGCGATCTGGATCGCGACCCTCATTCGCCTGAAGCAGGAGCACTTCGTTCCCGACCGCGACCTCATCGTCGCGCTCACCTCGGACGAAGAGACGGGCCCATACAACGGCGTTTCGTGGCTGGTCCAGAACCACCGCGACCTCATCGACGCGGCGATCGCGCTCAACGAGGGCGGCGGCGGCGCGATGAAGAACGGCAAGTACCTCTACAACGGCGTCGGCGCCAGCGAGAAGGTCTACATCACCCTGCGACTGGAGGTGAAGAACCCCGGCGGCCATAGCTCGCTCCCGCGCGAGCCGAACGCCATCTACCAGCTCGCCGACGCGCTGCAGAAAGTGCACGCGTATCAGTTCCCGGTGAAGCTGAACGAGATCACGCGCGCGTACTTTGCGCGGATGGCCGCGTTCGAGGAAGGCCAGGTCGCCGCCGACATGGTGGCGCTCGCGGAGCACGACGACCCCGAGGCCGCCGCGCGTCTCTCGCGCAACTACGTCTACAACGCCCGCATCCGTACGACCTGCGTCCCGACGCGCCTCGATGCGGGACATGCCGACAACGCGCTGCCGCAGACCGCGCGCGCGACGATCAACTGCCGCGTGCTGCCGGGCGACGACCCGGAAGGCGTTCGCGACCAGGTCGTCAACGCGATCCACGATCCGGCGGTCGAGGTGACGTGGATCGACCGCGCGAAGCTGAGCATCCCCTCCCCGCTCTCCCCCGCCGCCATGAAACCGATCGAAGAGGTCACGCGCCAGTTCTGGCCGGACGTCATCGTCGTTCCGACCATGGCCACCGGAGCGAGCGACGGCCTCTATCTGCGCAACGCCGGCATCCCGACCTACGGCGTCTCAGGCCTCTTCGGCGAGATCGGCGAGAGCCGCTCCCACGGCCGCGACGAGCGCGTCGGCGTGCAGCAGTTCTACGAGTCCGCGCAGTTCCTGTACGCGCTGGTGAAACGCCTGTCCCGCCCGTAACCCCTGGAGCGGCGGGTGCCCTCACCCGCCGGCGCGGCGTTAGCCGCGCTGTCGCGCGGCCGGGCGGACGAGGGCGTCCGCCCCTCCAAGAACCGGCATCCGGCATCCGGATGAAGTAAAGGCGTTCGCGACCAGGTCGTCAACGCCATCCACGATCCGGCGGTCGAGGTGACGTCGATCGACCGCGCGAAGCTGAGCATCCCCTCGCCGCTCTCCCCCGCCGCAATGAAGCCGATCGAAGAGGTCACGCGTCAGTTCTGGCCGGACGTCATCGTCGTTCCGACCATGGCCACCGGCGCGAGCGACGGCCTCTACCTGCGCAACGCCGGCATCCCCACCTACGGCGTCTCAGGCCTCTTCGGCGAGATCGGCGAGAGCCGCTCCCACGGCCGCGACGAGCGCGTCGGCGTGCAGCAGTTCTACGAGTCCGCGCAGTTCCTCTACGCGCTGGTAAAACGGCTGTCCCGCCCGTAACCCCTGGAGCGGCGGGTGCCCTCACCCGCCGGCGCGGCGTTAGCCGCGCTGTCGCGCGGCCGGGCGGACGAGGGCGTCCGCCCCTCCAAGATCCGGCATCCGGCATCCGGCATCCGGCATCCGGCATCCGGCATCCGGATGAAGTATCGGATGCCGGATAGCGGATGCCGAATACCGCGCTACTGCTCGCTGACGACCACCCCGTCGCCCTCGAACCGGATCTTGAAACCCACGGCGTCGCCCTCGATCATCACGTTCTCGAGCGACTTGTCGTCGACGACGGTCGGGATCAGATTGCCCGTCCACGCCACGAGCGCCTCGGAACTGATGGACAGCGGGTACTCGCGCGTCACGCGCAGCGTCAGCGGCTCGATGGAGGTCGAGATCGCGAGCGAGCCTTTGCCGAAGATCTTCACCGTGTCGATCTTCCGCTGATACGAGCCGTCGTAGATCGACTCGACGCGGTACGTCAGGGAGTCTTCGAGTGCCAGGAGATTGCGTCCCTCGACGTAAATGAACTCGTCGTTCAGATCGAGCAGGAACGTCTTGCGTCCCTTCTCGTACACGAAGATCTTCCCGTGTCCCGCGGCCTTCACCAGCGTCTGCGCGGTCGTGCCGAGGAGGCCCGATTCGGCGACGAACTTCAGATTGCCGGAGTAGCTCGAGACCGTGCCGCGCTTCACGTGCACGCTGCGCGCGAAGTTGATCTCAAGGAAGCCGTTCTCATGGAGCGCGAACGTTCTCGACGCCCCTTCGATCTTCCGGTTCGCGATGTCGATCCGCTTGTCTTCGACATGCTGCGTCTCGTCGACCGCGTCCTGAAGCTTGCGGGCTGCGGTATGCGCCGCCGACTCGACTTGAGGTTTCGGGGTTGCGAGGTTGCCGGGTTGCGTTGCGGCCGCCATCGCCGCTTTGCGGATCTCCTCGTCCGTCGGCAGGGGTTTGACCGCCTGCATCTTCTGCGTCGTCCGCTCGACCGGCTTCGGAGCGGGAGGTGGTGGCGGCGGAGGAGGGGGTGCGGCAGCCTGGGGGCGCATCTCCGCCTCGACCTCTTTCGCGACCTTATCGGCGCCGGCAAAGCGCAAATGCTCCAGCGCGACGCCGTACTTCTTCTTTTGGCGGTAGAGCAGACCGAGGTAGAGGTGCGACTTCGCGTAATTCGGACGGAGCTCGACCGCGCGGAGGAGGAACTGCTCCGCCTCGTCCAGCTTCCCCTGTTTGAAGAGGATCAGGCCGAGGTTCGAGTGGAGGATGAAGACGTTTGGGTTCTCGCTCGCGAGGCGCCGGTAGATGACTTCCGCCTCGGGGAACGCGTTGGTCTTGAAGTAGACGAGCCCGAGGAGGTTCAGGACGTCCGAGTCGTCGGGGCGCATCTTCTGCGCCGCTTCCAGCTCCCGCCGCGCCTCCCCGTACCGCCCTTCCTGGAACGCCTCGCGGCCGCGGTTGTAGTGAAGGAGAAAGACTCCTTGATCAAACGGCGCGACGAGAGAGGTCTCGGCCATTGCGGCGCGATTGTATCGGGAAACCCGCGCAGCGTTTCGTCCTCCCCACACACCTGAAACAGCGTTCCGGAACAGTACTTCGCTGTCGCGTGACACGTGCTACGGCGACGTGAAGCGACGTTTCGTCCGACCCATGCACGTGCAACGCTGCCTCGAACCAGTCTTTCGTCCGACCCGCGCACGTGCAACGCTGCCTCGAACCAGTCTTTCGCCGAACCCGCACACGTCCAACGCCGCCCAGAAGCAGTCTTTCGTCCGAGCCGTGCACGTGCAACGCCGCCTCGAACCAGTCTTTCGCCGAACCCGCACACGTCCAACGCCGCCCCGAACCAGTCGTTCGTCCCACCCGTGCACGTGCAACGCCGCCTCGAACCCGCCTTTCGCCGAACCCGCACACGTCCAACGCCGCGCCGAAGCAGTCTTTCGTCCGAGCCGCACACGTCCGACGCCGCCCCGAAGCAGTCTTTCGTCCGAGCCGCACACGTCCAACGCTGCCTCGAAACATTGTTTCGCTGTCGCGGTAGGTCTGGACCGCTGCTGCGATGCAGTACTCCGCAGTCCCGATAGGCTGTACCAACCGCGCCGATGCGGTGTACCGCTGCTTCGAGAGACGTGCACCGGTCGCGCGAAGGGCTGTACCGCTG
>DASXIH010000091.1:0-2882 GCA_036498125.1 Thermoanaerobaculia bacterium | reverse complement strand
CCGATCATCTCCGGCATCGCAGCACTCCTCATCTCGGGCGCAAGGTCGGGATGGCCGGAGATGAGGAGTGCTGCGATGCCGGAGATGATCGGCGCGGCGAATGACGTCCCGTTGCGCTGGCCGCGTCCGCGGTAGTGATCGCGCGCGGTGATCGTGGCGCTGAAGATCTGCTGCGCCGGCGCGAGCACTTCGACGCCGCCGCGGCACGAGCCGGTCCACGACTCGTTGTCTTCCGTCATCCCGCCGACCGTGATCATCCCCTCGACGTTCTTCCCGATCGTCGCCGGGAAACGGTCGACGATTCCCGAAGGACCGCAGCCGCCGTCGACGTTGTTCGAGGCGACGACGAAGAGGAACTTCCTCCCGTTCGGATCGCGGTTCCCGTTCACGTCGACGCCCGCGATCATGTCGCGCATCTTCTGCTCGACCGTCGCGTACGAGACGACGTCGTCGTCGGTGGTTGCGGTGATGTGATCGAGGACCCAGCCGCTGATGTTCACGACCGAGGTGGTGTACTGGGACGCGTTCGACGTCCAGGCGTGATGGACGATGTCGTTGAGCCCTTCGAGATACGTGCGCGTCGTCGCGAGGCCGTGCTCGTTCATGACGCGGACGCTGACGATCTTCGCTTCCGGCGCGACGCCGACGTTGCGGCCGGCGATCAGCGACGCGACGCCGGTGCCGTGCGAGCTGGCGTTGAGCTCGTCGAAGTTCGCGAAGCAGGGGGCGGTCGCCTTGTTGTTGCTGGTGCAGGTCGAGGCGCCGAGGAGCACGCTCGCCGCGGCGTCGTAGCCGGCGATCACGCGGGAGTGATGGTCGTCGCCCTCGAACTCGTCGTGATCGGCGAAGACGCCGGTGTCCATCACATAGACGACGACGCCGGCGCCGCGGCTGCGGCGGGTGAAGTGGCCATCGAGCGAGCCGGCGACCTGATCGATCCGGTCGAGGTGCCAGAGAAGGTTGCTTGGAGCGTCGTCAATGCAGCGGCCGAGGCGCGAGGAGGTGTGCGTCGCGTCGAGGCGGACTTCCGTTTCGTAACAGTGAGTTGTGACGAGCTGGGGAGTTTGAGCGGAGAGAGACGTGGCGCAGCAAACAAGCAGAGCAGGTACAAAACTGCGCGCGAGGAACCGTCCCATTGGTCTCCGGGCTCTTTCGATTGTTTTTGGCGTCTTGGACCGACGTCGCGAACAGATTGGAACAACTCGGCTCAAAACACAAGAAAATCCTGCTGCCGTGAAAAAGTTGTTGCCGATAGCCGTCTTCGCCCTGTCGCTCGCGTTGCGCCTCGGCGGCTCACACCGAGTCGGACCTTATGACGACGCCTACCATCTGAAGAGGATCGCGTCGTTTCCGCACACGATTCAGTTCGACGCCGATCGCGATGCGTGGTGTCCGTGGCCGCCGCTCTACGACTTCGTCTGCGGAGCAATCGGACCGAAAGCGATCGTGTGGGTACCGCCGATCGCATTCGCACTCTTCGCCGCAGCGCTCGCATGGCGGTTCGGCGCGGCTACAGGATTCGGCGTCGCGCTCGCTCCGTACCTGATTGGGATCTCACGCGCCGGCGACATCGATCATCACTGGGTCGAGCCGATGCTCGTGCTGCTGATGGTGATCGCTTTATCGAAACGAAACGTCTGGCTCCTGACGATCGCGATGACGTGCGCGCTCTTCGTGCAGACCGCGCTGATCGTCGCCTGCGGTCTCGCGTTTCTCTCACTCTGGCTATTCGACCGCGACCGCCGCTACGCGCGCGCGTTCCTCTTCGCCGCGCTCGCGGTCACGGTCTGGCGCTTCGCCGTCCCTTTTCCCGAAAGCCCCTGGTTCCTCGGCGGCGTCTACATCGTTCTCCTCGTCGCGGCCGCCGTCGCGCTGGCGCTGCACGACAAGTGGTACGCGCTGCCGGTCGCTGTCGCGCTGACGCTGCCGTTCTGGCCGGAGGTCTATCAGGCGACGCACTTTTTTCACGGCGATCCGTGGCTCAGTTCGATCGTCGAGTTCCAGCCGATGTTCCGCGATGCTTCTCGTATCGGGACGGATCTCGCGAATGTGGGGGGAGGAGTGTGGGTGTTGGTTTTCGTCCTCGTCACCGGTCGCCGCCGAGTCGGCGGCGCTACACTGGTTTTCGCGATTGGCTACGCCCTTCTCGCGATCTCCTCGCGGCGTTTCCTCCCGATCGCGATCCCGCTCCTCGCTGTGGTGGCGAGTCTCGGGGAGCGGACGTCTCGTCCGCCCATGCGCGGCGACAGCCGCGCTGTCGCGCGGCTAAGCGGACGAGACGTCCGCTCCCCTTTTGCGGTGCGCAGCGCCATCGCGATCGCCATCCTCCTTCCCCCACTCGCTTACGACCTCTACGCCATCAACCACGCCAAGCTCGACACCGACCGCGCTCCGTTCACGATCGCGAATGAGATCCACAACCTCCCGCCCGGTCGCGTCCTCGCCCCCTGGTACCTCGGCCACGCGATCGACGTCTTCGGCGGCCACGCCGTCGTCATCGACAACTTCGGCTCGATGCCGGACGCCACACGCTTCGATCTCGCGAACGACGCGCTCCACAACCCCCACCACGACCAACTCCTCGCCTACTGCCGCCGCAACAACATCCGCTACCTCGCCACCGACCGGGCACCGCAGTGGCACGGCTTCCCCCAGATCGCACCGCACGTGTGGCTATGTTCGACGACGTCCTTGCAGTGAGACGAGAGCCGCTCACGTATGTGCGCGCGAAGTGGCTGTGGCTGCGGGGGCTGGGGCTCATCTTCTTCTCGGCGTTTTACTCGCTCTGGTTTCAGATCCATGGGCTGATCGGGTCGCGGGGGATTCTGCCGGCGCGGGAGTATCTGGAGCTGGCGAAGCGGGTCGTCGGGGCGAAGGCGTAC
>DASXIH010000090.1:0-1815 GCA_036498125.1 Thermoanaerobaculia bacterium | reverse complement strand
CTTCGGGAGGAGCAGCGAAAGGCGGACGACGGCGGTGTAGCGGGTGGCGTTCGAGCGGTCGGAGAGCGTGCGGGTGACGGTGGCAATCGTCACGGAACCGCTGGCGTTGTTGCGCTGCCGGCCGATCGAGCCGTACGGCATCACCGGGCCGAAACCTTTGCTGATGAACGCTTCGACGCCGTACGTCTTCATCTTGAACACGTCGATGCCGGTCAGCGTCGAGTACGAGCCGCGTAGCGCGATCTCCGGCGTCGCGATGGTGCCGCGGATGAGCGGGATGTCGAGCGAGCCGCCGTACATCTTGATGTCGCCGCGAGCGGCGTAGGTGCCGGAGAGCGTCGCGCCTCCGAAGCCTTTTGACGCGATCAGGCGCGGGACGGCGAGGTAGCCGTTCTGCTCGAGACGCGTGCCGCTCACGGAGTTGGTCCAGTACGCCGCCTTCGTGTCGATCGGAACGGCGGTGGCGGCGATGCCGATGTCGAAACCGAGGAAGCCGCTGGCGCGCGCCGGCTGAACGGGAGTCGCGAAGATCGCCTGGCCCACGAGGCGCGAGAAGCGGGCGAAGTCGGCGTCGGTGATGGTCGGATTGAACGTGATGTCGTCCGCGAATACCGGAACCGCCACGAATGCGATCAGAAGAGCTGCGAGATGTAGTCGTTGCTGAGCAGGAACCCGGAGGGCGTGAAGGCGACCCGCGCCTCGTGCCGCTCGAGCCAACCATCCCGTAAACCGCGACTCACCCATTCGATTGCCTCCTGCCCGCACAAAGCGACGAGCTGGTCATAGTCTAACCCGCGGGTCTGGCGGAGGCTGAGGAAGAGCGTCTCGCGGCGGCGCTCGTCGTCGCCGAGGTGCTCTTCGAAGTTGCGCGCCTGCTCGGGGTCGGCGATGTATTCGCGGATGTTGCGTGTGTTCGCGAAGCGGCGTTCACCCATGAAGGAATGCGCGGCGAGGCCGAAGCCGCGGTATTCGCTGCGCGTCCAGTAGCGGAGGTTGTGGCGGCACTCCGCGCCCGTCCGCGCGAAGTTGCTGATTTCATATTGGTGGAGGCCGGCTTGTTCCAGGCGCTCGATGGCGTACTGGTACTGGTCGGCGACCATGTCGTCCTCCGGGACTTGCACGCGCCCTTTCACGACCTGCACCTGGAGCGGTGTCGTTTCATCGAGGTCGAGCATGTAGAGCGAGAGGTGGCCGGGATTCAGCGCGATCGCCTGGTCGAGCGTCTTCGCAAAGGACTCGCGGGTCTGGTGCGGGAGGCCGAGGATGAGGTCGAGGTTTGTTCTGAAGCTTTTTGTCGCGCGCTCGACCGCTTCGATGGCTCCTTTCGCGTCATGAATCCGTCCGATCGCTCTCAGCTCGTCATCGTTGAACGACTGCACGCCGATGGAGATCCGGTTCACGCCGAGGCCGCGCCAGGCTTCGAGAGCCTCGGGGGTCACGTCCTCGGGGTTGGCCTCCATCGAGAACTCGGCTCCCGGAGCGATGTTCAGGGCGTCCACGATCCGCCGTAGGTTGGGGATCGAGGTGCGGGAGGGGGTGCCGCCGCCGAAGTAGACGGTATCCGCCGCCGGGTCGGCGGCGCTACACAGAATCTCACGGACCAGGGCGTCGACGTAGCGGTCCTGCAGCTCGATGTCCGTCGAGATCGCGAAGGGGCAGTACGAGCAGTGCACCCGGCAAAACGGTAGATGGACATAAACCCCGATCACGCCAGCCATTCTCTATAATTCGAACAGCAATGCGGCGGCCCCGACTCCTCTGGACTCTTCTCGGCGCAATGGTGCTCGTCGGCCTTCTGCCGCTCGTGGTATCGCA
>DASXIH010000089.1:0-8205 GCA_036498125.1 Thermoanaerobaculia bacterium | reverse complement strand
GCTTTTCGTCCAGTGCTCATGCCGCCAGACGGGCGAGCGTCTTATCGAGAAGAAGAACGCGCCGAGGATCCCGAAGATGGCGCCGCTCGCGCCGACGCCGATACCCATCGAGAACAACGAACTGGAAATGGAAGCGACGATCCCCGTGGCGAAGTAAATCGCAGCGAATCGCCTCGATCCGAACATCACCTCGTAGAGTGCGCCGAGCTGCAAGAGCGCCCACGTATTCGCCGCCCAGTGAAGCCAGTTTGCGTGGAGGAACATGGCAGTGACGGCGCGCCAGTACTGGCCGGAAACCATCATTCGCGGGACGATCGCACCGAGTGCAACCAGTCCGCGGTCGTTCAGGAACGGTGCAAGCGGATTGATGCTTCGTGCACCGAGGAAGCACTCGATGAGAGACATGCCGGTGATCGCGATCAGGAGAGCGCGCGTCACCGGTGCTTTCTTGAGAATCGAGAACATGTCACCCCATCATTGCCGAGACGCGGCGCATGAGCGCGTGGGCCGCACGCGGGAAGATTTCTTTGAAACGCATGTAGACGTGTGCGAAGAACGGAAGGATCCGCCGGTACCGTCCGTCGGAGGCGGCGTCGCAGACGGCGCGCGCCACCTTCTCCGGCTTCATCGCGAGCATCATGCGTGACGCGCCGGGCATCTTGTCGCGCTCCGCGATCTGGAAGAAGTCGGTGTCGGTGGTCGCCGGGCAGACCATCGATACGCGCACGCCGCGTCCGATCACCTCGCTCCGGAGCGCTTCGGCGAATCCGTTGAGGGCGAACTTCGACGCGCAGTAGCCGCCCATCGACGCGTATCCCATGATGCCGGTGATCGAGGAGACGACGACGATCGCGCCGTCGCGCCGCTCGAGCATCTGGGGCAGCACGGCCTGGGTGCAGTAGACGGCGCCGAAGTAGTTGGTCTGCATCATCGACTCGAGATCGCTCGTTTTCGCGGTCTCGATCGGATCGTAGATTCCGAACCCGGCGTTGCTGACCAGAACGTCGACTCGTGGTACGGCGGCAATCAGCCGCTGACAGTCCTCACGCACGCTGACGTCCGTCACGACCGGGGTCGCCTGGACGCCGAGAGCGCGGCACTCCGCGGCCACCTCTTCGAGCTTCTCACGGCGCCGTGCAGCGAGGACGACGTTCGCTCCGCGGCGCGCAAATTCGAGCGCGGCGGCGCGCCCGATGCCGCTGGAGGCGCCCGTGATGACAACCGTTTTTCCGTGAAATTTTGTCATCGTTCCGTGGCAGGTTTATAGCATTGACTACGCAAATCAGCGGCACCTATACTCCGGCTCAAGACGAGGAGGCCCGATGCCTTTCGAAGAAGTCAAGAAGATCTGGATGAACGGCAAGCTCCTCGACTTCGCCGACGCGAAGATTCACGTCTTCACGCACGCGCTGCACTACGGCTCCGGTCTTTTCGAAGGCATCCGCTGTTACGTGACGAAGGATAACGGGCCGGCCATCTTCCGGCTCGACGACCACACCCGCCGTCTCTTCGACTCCTGCAAGATTTATCGCATGGAGATCCCGTTCTCGTTCGACGAGATCAATCAGGCCTGCATCGACACGGTCGCGGCGAACGAATTCGAGGACTGCTATCTCCGTCCGCTCGTCTATCGCGGATTCCACTCCCTCGGCGTGTTCCCCGCCGCGTGCCCGGTCGACGTTGCGATCGGTGCGTGGCGCTGGGGCAAGTACCTCGGAGCGGAAGCGCTCGAGCAGGGCGTGGACGTCTGCGTCTCGTCGTGGAACCGGATGGCGCCGAACACGTTCCCGGCGCTGGCGAAGGCGACCGGCAACTACATGAACTCCATCCTCATCCGCCAGGAAGCGGCGGTCGACGGATATGCCGAGGGGATCGCGCTCGACGTGAACGGCTACGTCAGCGAAGGTTCCGGCGAGAACATCTTCATGGTGCGCGACGGACGCATCTTCACGCCCCCCATCGGCACGTCGATTCTGAACGGCATTACGCGCGACACGATCGTCCAGCTCGCGCGCGACCTCGGCTTCGAAGTGGTCGAGTCGCTGATTCCGCGCGAAGCGCTCTACATCGCGGACGAAGTGTTCTTCACCGGCACGGCCGCCGAGGTCAGCCCGATCCGCAGCATCGATCGAATTACCATCGGCATCGGCAAGCGCGGTCCCGTCACTGAGCGCATTCAGAAAGAGTTCTTCGCGATCATCGGCGGCGAGATTCCTGATCGCTTCGGGTGGCTCACCCCCGTCTACGCCGAGCGCGCCGCACAGACGCGACAGCCTGCGCTCGCGGCGCGCTAAATAAATTTCAAGCTGAGTTCTCTTCACGTGCGCGAATGCGCATGTGCGTTGCAGCGCGACGCGGCGAAAGGTTTCGTTCTATGAAAAAACTGTCGCTGCTCGCAATCCTGCTGTTGCTCACACCGCTCGCTGCGTTCGCGCAGACGCAGTGCACAAACAACGTCCTCAACCCTACCTTCACCGCGTCTCTGCTCGGCAGCAACGTCGTCGGCTCGACCGGACTGAACACAGGCTTCGCCAACGCGACGATCGTGTTCAACAACGGGCAGGCCACCATCACCTCGAACACGATGGGTCTGAACAACATCACCGGCATCACGCTCTACCAGGGAGCGCCCGGCACGAACGGCACGCCGGTCCAGACGTTTACGACCTCGACGTCAACGTTCACCGGCGGTCAGCTCAGCCGCACGCTGACGGTGGATCCGACGCTCCTCAGCGCCATTCAGTCGAACCCGCAGAACTATTACCTCGTGATCACGACGTCGGACTTTCCGAATGGCGCCGTCCGAGGACCGCTCGTGTCTGCGAACGCTCAGCAGTTCGGAGGCGTTCTGACTGCCGTCAACAGCGGCCCGGCGGGCGGCTCAGGCGTTTTCGCGTTCAGTCTCTCCCCGAATCCCGGAGGGCAGACGTACACGCTGCACTACGACATTACGACCAACGGGATCGGCAACACCGCCACCGGCTTTACCCTCACGCCCGTCGGCGGCAACCCCGTCACTTTCGCCGGAGGCGACACGGAAGTGAATGGCCGTTTTACCGGAACGACCACCATCGACATGGTGACCGCGCAACAGCTCCTCTGCAATCCGAGCGGATACAACCTCGGCGTTTCGACCACAGCGTTCGCGAACGGCGCCCTGACGGGCAGCGTCAGCACGACGAAGGAGTTGTTCATTCCGGTCGTCGGTTCGGTCCCGGGGCAGAACGGCACGATATGGAAGACCGATCTCAATCTGTACAACAACAACCAGAGCAGTCCGGCGACGGTGTACCTGCAGTATTTCCCCGAAGGTCCGTCGAGCTCCACGGCCCAGCTTGCGGCCACGGCATCGCTCAATGCCGGTGCGATCCGCCTGAATCCGGATATCGCAACCGCGATTTTCAATGACGCCCTCAGCGGCATCGGTGCGCTGCGAATCCTGTCGTCCGGCAGCATCTTCGCCAATGCGCGCATCTACAACGACCAGAGCGCGAGCGGTAAGGGGACGTTCGGTCAGAACGTTCCGGGACTCCCGCGCTCCGCGGCGGTTTCCGAGGGCATCCTCGTCGGCACGATCAACACCGTGAGCGGAGGGGTCACCGGATCGACGAACGCCCGCACGAACGTCGGACTCTTCAACCCAAGCGACAACCCGACCAGCGTGGCGCTGCAGCTCCGGAGCACGAGCGGCGCCGTGGCTGCGACGAACATCGTCACGCTTCAGCCGTGGCAGCACATGCAGATGCCGCTTTCCGGGACTACCGGTGCGGCGTTCCCGTTCGTGACCGGCGACGTCGGTGCGTCCGCGGTGAGCTTCCTGGCGGGCAGCCCGATCTTCGCCTACGCGTCCGTCGTCGACAACGTCAGCGGCGACGGCTCGTTCATCCTCCCGAGCGTCGACCAGAACAACTCGACGCCGGTGCAGTAACCGGCCTTCGCGAGACGGGGGGCGCTAACAGACGCCCCTCGTCTTCAGCGACGTGAACGAATGCTTGCCGACGATGATGTGGTCGACGAGCTCGATGTCGACGTACCAGAGCGAGTGCTTGATCTTGCGCGTGAACTCGATGTCTTCGTCGCTCGGCTGCGCCATTCCGGACGGATGGTTGTGATACAGGACGACGCCGACCGAGGCGTGCGTCAGGATCGCGAAGACGACGAGATCGCGCGTGGAAACGAGGGCGTTCGCGATCGTTCCGGTGAAGATCTCTTTCTGGTCGAGGATCCGGTGATGTGCGTCGAGCAAGACCGCGCCGAGGCGTTCCTGACGGTGTCCGCCCATGGTGCGCACGAGGTTCGTTCCGAAGTCCTCGAGCTCATAGGGCGGCGGCTCCGGCTCTTCGGGGAACGTCTCGCAGGCGAGGCGGCGTGACAGCTCGAACGCGGCAGCGATGCGCGTCGCCTTCGCCAGGCCGATTCCGCGCGTCTTCGAGACGTTCGAGACGTCGCGGTCGTTGAGACCGCGCCACCCGCCCTCCTTCAGGAGCTCGCGTGCGAGCTGGATCGCATTCTTCCCCGGCGTCCCCGAGCCGAGAAGGATCGACAGCACCTCTGCATTGGAGAGCGAGCTGGCGCCGTGGAGCCGGAGCCGCTCGCGAGGACGTTCGTCGGTCGGTAGGTCGCGGATCACATCAGTCATGAAGGCAGCGTAAGCCGCGTGATGTGAGAGGGCCGCGGATTCTACAGGGAAGGGAAAAACCGCGTACCCGAGGTGCAAAAAACCTTGTGCACTCGGATACGCGGTGTGGAATCGGTGCGGTTAGACGGTCGGGATGTTCTTGTCGTGAATCTCGATGAAGGCGTCCTTCCGGAGGCGATCGATGTAGACCTTGTAGTCGCGCTGGAACGTCTCGTCGGTGACGTCCTTGCGGAGCTTGTCCTTGACCGACTCGAACGCTGGGACCTCGGACGGGAGGCGCTGCTCCACCTTAAGGATGTGCCATCCCGACTTCGTGGCGATCGGACCGATGATGTCGCCGGCCTGCGCGTTGAAAACGGCTTTGTCGAGGTCGGGGAGAAGCTCGCCGCGGGCGACTTCGCCCATGTCGCCGCCCTTCTCCTTCATCGCGTTCTCGGGGACGGAGGACGCGAACTTGCCGAAATCGGCGGCGACGCGGGCGTCCTGCGCGATCTGGTTGACGCGCTGCTCGGCCTTGGCCGCAGCCGCCGGATCGTCCGGCTTCGTCACGATGATGGCGCGCAGGTGTGCGCGCTCCGGAAGGCGGTAGCGCTCCTTCTCGCGGTCGTAGCGATCGCGTAGCTCCTTGTCGGTCATCTCGTCGCGGTTGCGCAACTCCTTCGAGAAGACCTTGTTCGTGAGGAGCGTGTCGCGAAGGCGCGCTTCCATGTCGGTGCGGTTCATGCCCGACTGCTTGAGCGACTCTTCGAACTGCTGATCGGTCTTGATTCCGTACTGCTCCCTCAGCCGGCCGACCGCGTCTTTGATCTCGGGATCGGTGACGGTGATCCCGAGCCGGTCGGCGCGGTCCTTCACGAGGAGCTCGGAGATGAGATCGTCGGTGAGTCCCTTGCGGAACTCCGCCTTCTTCGCCTCCTGGTCTTTCGGCGGGACGGCCTGGGCGATCTCGTTGAGCCCTTCGCGAAGCCGTTTCTCGTATTGCGTACGCGTGACGACGCGGTCGCCGACGCGGATGACGATGGCCTCGACGACCTGGGCCGCGGTGGCGGCGGTCGCGACGAGGGCGATGCTGAGGGCAAGGAGTGTCTTTTTCATGCAGTAGTCGCTGGGTTTCTTACTTTGACGCGGCAACTCGTAACCGGTAACGGGGCTGGTTTTATTCGTTTTCTGATTTGGAGAGGGTGCCGGTGTATTTGAAGGGGAGGCGGCGGGTCAAGATCGAGATCTGCAGGTCACTGCGGCTCTTGGAGACGAGCTGGGCGATGCGGTCGCGGACGGCGTCCTCGTGCAGCCGCTGCCGGATGACGGGCGCGGCCGTCTGGAGGTCGATCGTCCCCGGCCCGCGCCGTTCGTCGACGCGGAAAACGTGGAAGCTCGAGTCGGTCTTGATGACGCTGCTGATCTGCCCCGGCTTCAGGGCGAAGATGACGTCCTCGAACATCTTCGGAAGCTCGCCGCGGCTCACGTAGCCGATGTCGCCCCCCTTCTTCGCGTTCGGGGCGAGGGAGTACTGGCTCGACAGCTCCTCGAAGTGCTCCCCCTTCTTCAGCCGGCCGACGATCTCGTTGGCGAGGTTCTCGTCATGGACGAGGATCTGGCGGACGTGGACCTCCTCGCCGCTCTTGAACTCGCTCGGATGCTTGTCGTACTCGTCGCGGATCTGATCGTCGGTCGGATCGGCTACATCGGCATTCAGGCTGGCGATCAGCTTCTGGCGCCGCATCTCGTCCCGTTTCTCGATGACCGTCGATCCGGCGTCGTTCCGGACCGCCTGCGCAATCGCCTCGGCCGGCACTTCGACGCCGTGCGTCGCCGCGTATTCGCTGAGGACGATCTCGTCGATCCACTGGTCGAGCAAGGCGCTGGCGACCTGCGGATTCACCTGTCCCAGATCCGTTCCGGCGTTCCGCTCGAGGTAGCGCTTGAAGTCAGAGAGCGTCAGCATCCGATCGCCAACGCGCGCAACGACTTCCGGCGGAGTGGAAGACTTGCGATGACAGGCGAGTGCCGCAAGGAGGATCAGCAGCGGGAGACAGCGACGCATGGACGATGGACGAAGCGGAGTTTAGCAGAGGCTCGAACCGCGAATTCGACAATCCGGCATGAGAATCGTAGAAAGAAAGACGTCAACCACGGAGGACCGATGAAAAAATCAGCTGTACTGCTCGCCACGATTCTGATCGCGCTGCCGCTCTTCGCGCGACCGTCGCTCAGCGCCCGCATGAAGAGCCTCACGATCAGGAACCCGGAGACGCAGAGCGTGCCGGCCAGCGTCGCCGCCAGCGTCTATGCGCAATGGCGGGCGTCCGTCGCCGCGAAACACAACGCGACGGCGACTGGGACGGTCCACACGAGCGCCATCACCGACAGCCGTTCGTCACGCGTGATCGTCATCCCGGCGGCGGGCAGCGTCGCCGGCGGCGGAGGAGCGCTCTTCTTCCGCTCCGACGTCACGCTCGTCAACTACGAGGCGACCGCGCACGATGTCATCGTGATGTGGTGGCCGGCGGGAACCTCGAACACCCTGAACACCACCGGCTCGAACGTCACGACGCTGACGCTACAGCCGAGCACGTTCAATACCTATCCCGACTTCGTCGCCAACACCCTGCACCAGAGCGGTCTCGGTTCGATCCTCATCATTCCGGTCGTCAGCGGGCAATTGAGCTTCGACGCCGGCATCGACGGCTTCTCGCGCATCTACACGAAGCAGCCCGGCTCGAACGGCACCGTCTCGCAGGAGTTCCCCGGCGTCGATCCCGACAACGCCACGATGTTCAATGAAGGGGTGTCGTTGGGCCTCCGGCAGGACGCCGACTACCGGACGAACTGGGGCATCGTGAACACCGACTCGGTGTCGCACAGCTTCCATTTGACGTTCATGGGAGAGAACAACCAGACCGCGACGATGGACGTCACCGTTCCGGCGTTCGGCATGATCCAGCAGGCGGCACCCGCGGGCGCCTTCGGGGCACTGACCATCATCTTCAGCAGTCCCGACATCACCGACTTTGCCGCCTTCATCGCCTATGCGAGCAGCACGGACAACACGACGGGCGACGGATGGGTGTCGCTGGCCTCCGGCGACTACGCATCGAGCGATCTCGACTTCTTCGGCGTCTAGTCTCTCGTGTGGCGCAGGCTTCCAGCCTGCGCCCCTTGGGAGAGGGAGACCGGGCGCAGGCTGGAAGCCTGCGCTACACGAGGGAAATCAACCGGCCAGGGCGCCGAGGAGTTGTTCGATCGTGTCGATCACCTCGGCGCCGTGCGCTTGGATCGGGAAGGAGAGGACGCCGTTCGGGGAGAACTTGATGGCTGGGTTCTCCTGAATGAGCGCGAGCAGCTTGTTCGGATCGATGCGCGCCTTCTGCGTCAGCTTGATGACGCCGCGTGAGCCGTCGCGGACGATGCTGATGACGCCGAGGTGTTGGGCGAAGTGCTTCACTTTGACAAAGTGGATGAGGCTCTCGACATTCGCCGGTAACGCGCCGAAGCGTTCGCGCATCTCGCCGCGGATGTCGTCGAGGCGGACGTCCGTGGTGGCCGAGGCGATCTTCTTGTAGAAC
>DASXIH010000088.1:0-4309 GCA_036498125.1 Thermoanaerobaculia bacterium | reverse complement strand
CGACGTCGCGCGCGTGATCCCCGACCTCAAGAAGCGCGACATCCCCGTCATCCTCGGCCCGATCCTCGCCATGCCGCCCCGTGAAGACGATTCGTATGACCTCATCTTCACGAATGCCCAGAAGCTGAACGAGGCGGGCATCCGCTTCGCGATTCAGTCGGATGACGCGCACAACGCGCGCAACCTGCCGTACCACGCCGCGATGTGCGCCGCCTTCGGCCTGCCGAAGGACGTAGCGTTGAAAGCGATCACGATTTACCCGGCACAGATCTTCGGCGTTGCTGACCGCATCGGATCGCTCGAAGTCGGCAAGCGCGCCGATCTCTTCGTCTCCGACGGCGATCCGCTGGAGATCACGACCAACGTCAAGCGCGTCTTCATCGACGGCGAAGACATCCCGATGGATTCGTATCAGACCTTGCTGTACAAGAAGTTTTCACAGAGACCGTAAGAGAGGTTGCGAGCTTTCGTGGTTTCGAGGTCTAATGCCCCGACTCCGCAACCTCGTAACCCCGTAACCTCGTTCTTTAACAACTGACACCGCTGCAGTGAACGGGAAGCCGGTGAAATGCCGGCGCGGCCCCCGCCACTGTAACCGTCGACGAGTCGCGCATCGTATGCCCACTGCTGTAGCGGGAAGGGCGCGCGGCGAGGAGGACACGGAAGCCAGGAGACCGGCTGCATCGGTGACTTCAATTCACAACTTCGGAGGGAAGTCGCCGTGAACCTGCTTGTAATTCTCCTTTTTCTCGCAACCGCCCAGGTCAAAGATCAAATCGTCGTCACCGCTTCTGCATTGCCGGAGAGCGTCGAGTCGACACCCGCAGCCGTCACCGTCGTCACGAAGAGCGACATCGACCAGCACGAAGCACGCGACGTCGCCGACGTCCTGCGCGACGTCCCCGGCCTCACCGTCAGCCGCACCGGCAGCTCCGGCCACGCCACCTCGCTCTTCACGCGGGGCGCGGCGTCCACGCACACGCTCGTGATGTGGAACGGGATCGAGATCAACAACCCATACTTCTCCGGCTACGACTGGGGGCGTTTCTCGACCGCCGGCGTGGAACAGGTCGAAGTCGTTCGCGGTCCGTACTCGTCGCTCTATGGTTCCGAGGCGGTTGCGGGCGTGGTGAACGTGATCACGACGCCGAAGAAGAGCGGCGCGAGCGGCGTCGTAGAGGCGGGCGGACACGGGCTCCGCAACGCGAATGTCGAAGGGTCACTCGTCGGCGCTTCGCAGCTCTTCAGCGGATCGCTGGAGCGGCGCGAGGACGATGGCTTCTCCGCGAATGACGACTTCGCCCAGACGAGCGCGAACGCACTCTGGAAGTGGACCGCGCGGCCTGATTTCTCGATCGGACTCGCCGGCCGATACACCTCCTACAACGTCGGCATCCCGACGAACCTGAGCGCCGATCTGACGGCGCTCGTGCCGAGCCTGCAGCGGCGCCAGAGTGGGACGGAGCGGCAGTTCGCGCTGCCGGTATCGCAGACGCTCGGCGCGTTCTCGTATGACCTCACGCTGTCGGAGAGCCGCAACAACGACCGCTTTTCCGATCCGGAAGATCCGTTCGGTACGTTCTCATCGCAGACGACGTCGACGACACATCGCGGGCGGCTCGCCACGCGAACGGCGGTAGGCGCGTTCGGGACCTTGGTCGCCGGGGCGGAGTGGGCGCGCGCCGAGGTGACGGACGTGAACAACTTCGGCACGAACCTCGACCACAACCGGCGGACGGAGAAGTCGCTCTTTGCTGAGGATCGTTTTTCACACCCGATCGGCGGCGCGCGACTCGAAGTGAGCGCCGGCGCGCGGTACGACGACTTCGACACGTTCGGCAGCCAGGTATCGCCGCGTGTTGCTGCGGCCTGGATCGCAGGCCCGAACAAGTTCCGCGCGGCGTTCGGTGAGGCGTTCCGCGCGCCGTCGATCGGCGAGCTGTACTTCCCGTTCAGCGGCAATCGCGATCTGAATCCGGAGCGGAGCCGTAGCGCGGAAGTGGGCTACGACTACACCTTCACGACAGGCTCGCAGCTCTCCGCGACCGCGTTCCGCAGTACGTACCGCGATCTGATTACATTCGATAACGCGACCTTCGCGTTCGCGAACATCGGCCGCGCGACGGCGCAAGGTATCGAGCTCGGCGCATCGCAGAACCTCGGCTCGATGTACGGCTCGCTTTCCTACACCTGGCTCGACAAGCCGCTCCCGCGCCGGCCACGCAACAGCGGCTCGATCTTTCTCGGCTACCGCTCCGGCGGCGTTGACACGAACGTCGAGATCGCCCGCACCGGCGCCCGTGACGACGTCCTCCCGGTCCTCCCATTCAACGCCATCACCGACCGCGCCTACACCACCGTCGACTTCAACGTCCAACTCCACCTTGACCGCCTGACCCCATTCGTGAAGCTCGAGAACGCAACCGACAAGCGCTACGACGCCGTCGCCGGCTACCCATCCCCGCGGCGCCGAGCGATCGTGGGGGTGCGCTTCGGCGTCTGATTAGTGCCGCACGCTTCGGTGGCGGCCGGCCCTCGTAGGCGGCTGCCACCCGAGTTGCACGACTTCGAAGTCGCTCGCTTTGATCGCGCCGAACGCGGGATTCAGCAGGTCGTTGTTCCACCGGGTGTCGTACGTGCCGCTGACGTACATGTCCGTTCCGTTGTCGGCGACGATGAGTCCGTAGGTCTTCATTGCCTGGAAGACGCGCTGCAGCGGCGCGGAGAAGCCGGAGATGTCTTTGCTCGCCTTGAGCCGTAGCCGCGCGCCCATCGGAAGCGCACCGTTGGTCGAACCGGCGCGGTGCGACGCCGGATAGACGTACCCGTTCGTGGAGCGGACGGTGACGCGGAACGCGTGGCGAATCGGGTCGCTGCCGTAAACCTCGTCGTAGCGCACGAGGCCCGGGAGGATCGCGAGGCCCGCGGCGTCGGCGCTCGTCCACTCTTCGGGGCGGCGCGCATTCGAGTCGAGCGGGAAGATCGCGCCGGAGCCGGCTTCCCATCGGTTCAGCGACGTGTTCCAGTGCGTCGCGTACAGCTCGTACAGCACGCGGGCGTCGCGGACGACGATCAACATGTGCCGGTCGCCATCCGCATTCGGGTCGTTGCCCGCGAGGCCGCCTTCGATCCACTTCTGCTGCGTCTTCGCCTCGTCCGGAATCGGATAGCCGCCGTGATCGCTCTCGTCGTCCGACTCCACGAACGTGACGTTCACCTTCGGCTGTCCACCATCGACGACGATGTACGGGATCCCGTAGATCGGCGCGCTCGAGTCGCCGCTGTCGCCGCCGAAATCGGGATGCATCCCGCGCGACGCACCGACGAACGCGATGAAGCTCGCGCTCTTCGGATCGACCGGCGCGCTGCTGATGTCGGTGTTCCACCAGTTGTCGGGCGGGAAGAGCGGAAGCGGAGCCGGAAGCGAGCCGCCGACTGTCGCAGCAAACAGCAGGACGCCGAGGAGGTGCACCCCCTGAAGCTACGCCGCGCGCGCCGCTAATTCTGTGATCGTCTTCACGGCGGCGGCGACCTGGCGCTCGCGCTTTTCGATCTTCTTGGCGCGGCCGATGACGTCCTCGATGAGCCCCCACGTCACGTTGGACGGCTGATAGCGCTCCGGCGACGACTCCGACACATGGCGTCCGAGCGCGCCGAGGGCCGTGTGGTACGGGATGACCGAGCCGCCGCTGATGTAGCGCGCCACGAGCAGGCCGACGGCCGCCGATTCGACATACCCCTCGACGCCGGTGATCTGGCCGGCGAAGAAGATGCGGTCATCGCGCTTCGTCCGGAACGTGTTCGTGAGGTGCTTCGGTCCGTTGATGAACGTGTTGCGGTGCATCGAGCCGAAGCGTGCGAACTGCGCGTTCTCGAGGCCCGGGATCATCTGGAGCACGCGCTTCTGCTCGGACACCTTCATCTTCGTCTGGAAACCGACGATGTTGAAGTACTCGTCCGAGAGATCTTCCTTCCGGAGCTGCACCACCGCGTACGGTCGCTCGCCCGTCTGCGGATGATCGAGGCCGACCGGTTTCATCGGTCCGAACCGGAGTGTGTCGATGCCGCGCGACGCGATCTCTTCGACCGGCAGACATCCTTCGAAGTGCGCCGCCTGCTCGAAATCGTGGAGCGGATAAAGCTCCGCGCCGAGGAGAGCCGCGACGAAGCCTTCGTACTGCTCCTGCGTCATCGCCGCATTGAGGTAATCGCGGCCGTCGCCTTTGTCGTAGCGCGACTTCCAGTAGAGCTTCGACAGGTCGAGCGAGTCGGCGGCGAGGATCGGCGCGATGGCGTCGTAGAAGTACAG
>DASXIH010000087.1:0-7551 GCA_036498125.1 Thermoanaerobaculia bacterium | reverse complement strand
GGTGGTGCCTTGGGAGAAGGTTTCGTGTTCGGCGGTGTCGAGGCCGTGCGAGTAGAGCTCGCGGTATACCGAGGGAGTGACCGTTGCGCCGCGGAGCGGATACGCGAATTGCAGGCGGAGGCCGCCGTTCGAAAAGCCGGTGCCTTCGTCGACGGCTCCGTGCCAGCGGCCGATGGTTTGATACTGGCCGGCGACGCTGATGCCGAGGCTTCCGCGGCCGACGGAGAACGAGGGGCCGGCGGTCCAACGGAAGTTCTTCGGGGCGCGGAAGCCGTGCTCGTTGGTCGTCAGAGGGACGGTGACCTGCAGCAGTACGGAGGCGATCGCGCGGCTCACCGAGCCGTTCCACGCGACCTCGCCCTCCGGCGCGAAGACGCCGCTGCCGAACTGGAGGTGTTCGTGTTCCTTCCCCTCCAGCCCGAGTTGCACGGGGTCGGGGACGGTGTGGCCGAGCGGCAGGGTCGAACCGAAACCGAAGCGCCAATGCGACGCGCCGGGGGTCGGAGGCACCAAGAGCACGAGCAGGTCGCCGTCCGACTTCCCCCACAGCGTTTCGGTGCGGTGGTGAATGTCGCCGTACGGCGGGAGGAACGGCTGGCCGTCGAGCGTCGTGTATCGGACGTGCTGGTCCTTCACGTCATACGGCAGCCGCAGCGACACGCCCATGCCGCTGCGGACGCCATACGTCGCGTCGATCTCTGCATGGAAGAGCGCAAGGCGCACGTGGTGCTCGTGGTCCGGAATGGCCATCGCCGCGCATTCGACGGGCGCAACGTCGGGACAGCTCGCGACATGCGACGTGTTGAACGTGCCGTGGGCGAAGGACGTGGAGACCGACCAGTGGCCGGGTGCCGGAACACTTTGCGTGGCCCCTCCGCCGGAGAGGTTCGGGTTCGCTCAAGCCGGTCAGGCGTAGGCGCTCGGCAGCAGGCCGAGAATGGCGGCCAGCAGCGCGAGGCTCTTCAGGAGGCGTCTCATCGCTCTCCCCTCTGTTCCGCCTTCTCGATTGCGCCGAGCACTTCGTCCCACATGCCGCCGGTGACGGCGGTGACGAACTTTCCGCGCGCGTCGTAGACGCGGATGTACGGCAGCGCCTCCGCGCGAAGTTCGGTCGCCTGTTTCGCGGCCGCGTTGTCCCACTTTCCGATGTTGACGCGACGGACGGCGAGTCCGGGCTGGGCGCCGTTCATCAGGTGTTGCAGGCGCGCCTCGAGGACGTGGCACGGTCCGCACCAGTCGGCATAGAAATCGACGATCGTCACCTTCCCCGGCGCCAGAACGCCCGGCAGGTCGACGCGCCGGCCGTCGGCGAATGTGCGGATGTCGAGTTTCGCGGCGACGGCCGCCGGCAGGGGCTCGATGTCTTTCGGTTTCTCGCCGGGGAAGACCGCCTCGAAGCCGGCATTGCCGACCGCAACGCGCAATTTCTCGCGATCGAATCCATCGGGAACCTCGACCGTGGCGGTTTTCGCGTTCGCATCGACGCGCGCGTTTTTCACGCCTTCGACGGAGGACAAAGCCTTCACGAGCGGCGGCGCGCATCGATCACAGTCGATCCCGACGACATGAAAGGTCAGCGTGAGAAGGAGGAGGGCGATCCGGGTCATCAATCGGCGGATCTTAGAAATTCACCGCCAGGCCGCCGAGGTACCGGCGGGTGGCGCCGTTCATCGTCGGGTCGATGACGTCGAGGAGGTATGGCGAATTCTCGGCGTGGACGAGCTCGAGGCCGAGGAGGAGCTTGAGGTCGAGCGGGAGGTGGAGGGACTGGGCGACGCGGAGGTTGACGCGTTCGGTGCGGTAGTCGCCGCGGCTGTCCTGCGGCTGCTGCAGGCTGATGAAGGAGATCAGGAGCGAGGTGCCGGTCGGGAAGAACATCGTCTGGACGTCGCCGGTGACGTACGACTTGGTGGCGCTGCCGAAGCGCGGGGTGGCGGTGCCGGCGCTGCCGGAGACGTCGATCGCGAGCTTCTTGCCGATGTCTTTGCGGCAGGTGACGCGGAGGTCGTGGCGGACGTCGCCGGAATCGACGTAGATGCCGTCCCAGAACTGCTGCTGCCCGTCGGATATGAGGAGCATGCGGAACGGCGTCTCGATCGCGCTGACGGTCGCGATCGCGGAGAGGTGCGTCGCATTCTCGTCGCCCGCGACGATGCCGAGCGAGTAGGCATAGCGCGGAAGGACGTGGCCGTCATCGGACCAGTCGACAACGCTCGGCGGGATGATCCCGCTCCGCTTCGGGTCGATCACTTTGTACAGGCCACTGACGACGAGCGCCGTGTCTTTGCCGAGCTTCAGCTCGGCGCCGGTGCTCGGTGCGAGCTCGGTGCCGTCGATGCTCATCCGGCTGGACATGCCGTAGCGGAGCAGGACGGCCGGCACGAGGAGGAGGGTGCCGTTGGCCGCGAAGTCCGCCGTGCGGATCGGCGCCACCGAGGCGGTGTGGACGTTCTCCTGCGCCACGCGCATGGTCACGCCGACGTCGCCGCGGCGCGACTGTACGAGGGTCGTGCCGCCGCTCACTTCGAGCAGGTCCGAGGCGCGGGTCGTGTCGAACAGGTTGTCCTGCGCGAAGTAGTGCACGCCGACCTTGGTCGTCCCGTGCTCCCACTGCACGTCGTGCGAGGTCATGTCCGCCTGGTCGACCGTATCGCGGTAGCGCCAGAAGCTGCGGGTCGACGCCACGCGGTAGGCGTCGGTCGGCGAGGAGCGAAGCTCCATCGACATGACGCTCGACTGCGCGGCCGCGTCGCCGAAGCGCTGGGTGTCGGTCGGATCGTCGATGCGGTGCACGTTGCCGTGCACGCCGATCTGCCAGGTGTCGCCGAGGCGCGAGAGGACGCCGAAGCTCGTCTGCGCGATCCCGGTGGCGTTCTGGGTCTGATCGGACACGCCGGTGAGCGACGACATCTCGCCGCGGACGCGCGGGAGGTTCATCGCCTCCTGCGGCGGGTCGATCGTCTGATCGAGCTCGCGCAGGATGTCGGGCGGCAGCGACGCGCGGATCTGCCACATCTCGTCGCTCGACGTTTTCTTGCTGGGGTTCCCTTCGCGGTCGAGCGAGAGCTTGACGGTGTGGCTCGGCTTGGTCGGAAGGACGGTCGCGATCGCCGGGGCGAAGCCTTGCTTGACCGCGATCAGTTTGTAGATGCCGGTGGGGAGCGGCGGCAGGGCGAAGCTGCCGTCGGCCGCGGTGAAGGTCTGGACGGCGTCGAGGTCTTTGAGGTTGAGCGCGATCACGAGAGCGTTCGCGATGGGGTGCGTCGCGCTGGTGACGCTGCCGAGGACCTGGAGCACGGAGGGGATCGGCGCGTCTGCCCGCACCGCGGTTGCGGCGAGGAGGGCAACAAATGCGAGCGCGCTGAACCGTCGCATGATCAGGGTCATGTTACTCCCGCGGAGGGACGCCTGCGAAATGCGGACCCTAAACTGTGACCGGGTTGTTAACAGGCTCAGCGAACCCGATGGACGCGTAACAGATTCGTCTTCGCGCGCTGGTAGATCGGCGAGCCCATCAGGATGACGAGGCGGTCGCCGGCGCGGACGATGTCTTTCGAGAGGAGGTACTCGTCGACGCGGTCGACGATCTGCTCGTGGTACTCCCCCGCTTCCTTGAGGACGTACGGCTGCACGCCCCAGAGGATGTTCATCCGGCGCGCCACCCAGCTCGACGGCGTCAGGGCGATGATCGGGGGCCGCGGCCGGAATTTGGACATCAGCTTCGCGGCGAAGCCGGTCTGGGTGAAGACGACGATGTATTTGGCGTCGATCGCCTCGGCGGCGTAGTTCGCGGCGCCGGCGAGGGCGTCGGTGAACTCGTCGGAGTCGCTCTCTTTGCGAAACGCCGGCATCTCGTGCGCGTACGCCCGGCGGCTCACCTCGGCCGCCGAGATGATGCGCGCCATCATCTCCACCGTCTCGACGGGGTACGTTCCTGATGCGGTCTCGGCCGAGAGCATCACGGCGTCGCTGCCGTCGAAGATCGCGTTCGCGACGTCCGAGGCCTCGGCGCGCGTCGGGCGGGCATTGGTCGTCATCGACTCCAGCATCTGGGTCGCGGTGATGGCGAACCTCCCCCACCGCGATGCCTCGCTGATGATCCGCTTCTGCACGGTCGGCACGGCTTCCGGCGGCAGCTCGACGCCGAGGTCGCCGCGCGCGACCATGACGCCGTCGCTGACCTCGAGGATCTCGTCGAGGTTGTCGATCGCCTGCGGCTTCTCGAGCTTCGCGATGACCAGGACGTCGCTGCCGCCGTGCGAGGCGAGGAGGGCGCGGAGGTCTTCGATGTCTTTGCGGCGGCGGATGAACGACGCGGCGATGTAGTCGAGCTGATGCTGCACCGCGAACGCGACGTCTTCCTGGTCTTTCTCGGTGATCGCGGGGATGGTCAGCTCGGAGTCGGGGAAGTTCATCCCCTTCTTCGACGAGATCGGCCCGCCGTGCACGACGCGCGTCGCCACGCCGTCGCGCTCGATGCCGGTGACGACCAGCTCGACGAGGCCGTCGTTGATGAGAATGCGGTGGCCGACCTGGACTTCCCGCGGCAACGGCGTGAACGGAGTCGAGACGCGGTCGGCGTTGCCGATGAGCGGCTCGGTGGTGAGGGTGAAACGCGAAGCGGTTTGGAGCGTGATGACGCCGTCGACGTCTCCGATCCGGAGCTTCGGTCCCTGGATGTCGCCGACGATCGGAACGTACCGACCGATGGCCATCGAGGCCTCGCGGACGAGGCTGATGATCGCCTCATGCTGCTCATGAGTGCCGTGGGAGAAGTTGAGACGGAAGACGTCGACGCCGGAGTTCAGCAGCCGATAGATGATCTCTTCGCTGCTGCAGGCGGGACCGAGGGTTGCGATGATTTTGGTGCGGCGCATGCGCGGGGGCGCAGTTTATCCTTGCTCTGATGCCGTCACCGGAACCGATTCTCGTCGCGCCGTTGTTCGCGCCGCTCAATGACGAGTTGATCGTGCTCTTGCGCGGGCTGTCCGAGGAGGACTGGAACGCGCGCGCGGTCGGCATGTGGACGGTGAAGGACGTCGCGGCGCATCTGCTCGACACGGCGCTGCGGCGGCTGTCGACGCAGCGCGACCGCTACGCGGCGCCTTTCGCCGCGATCCAGGATCTCGCCGCGTTCATCAACGACATGAACGGCCAGTGGGTATCGTCGGCGCAGCGGCTGAGCACGCGGATTCTCGTGGAGATGGTCGAGAAGTACGGGCGCGAGATGGCGGACTACATGATGTCGCTCGATCCGTACGCGACGGCGGAGTGGAGCGTGAGCTGGGCCGGCGAAGCGGCGTCGGCGAACTGGTTCGACACCGCGCGCGAGCTGACGGAGCGGTGGCACCACCAGCAGCAGATTCGCGACGCCACCGGCCGCGAGGCGCTGTACGACCTCCGCTACTTCAAACCGGTGATCGACACGTTCCTGCGCGCGCTTCCGTTCACGTACAGGAACGCTGCGGCCGACGAGGGGACGCGCGTTGCGATCGTCGTGCGCGACGTGACGGGTCATTCGATCGTGCGCGGCGACGGACGATGGTCGCTCGACGTTGGTACCGATGGCGCGGACACCACGGTCTCGATGAGCGGCGACACCGCCTGGCGTCTCTTCACGAAAGGCCTCGCGCGCGACGAGGCGCGCAGACGGAGCGAGATCGAAGGCGACGCCGCGCTCGCGGAGCCGCTGTTCTCGACCGTCGCGATCGTTGCCTAGTGCGCGGCGAGCGCGGGCACTAACGTCCGCCCCACCACCGCGGCGATCGCTTCGCACTCGCGGACGCACTGCGCGAAGGTCTCCGGCAGGATCGCCTGCGGACCGTCGCTGAGCGCCTCTTCCGGTTTGTGGTGCACCTCGATCAGGACGCCGTCGGCGCCGATTGCGATGGCGGCGCGCGACATCGGGAGGACTTTGTTGCGCTTCCCGGTGCCGTGCGACGGATCGACGAGGATCGGGAGGTGGGAGATGCGCTTGATCGCCGGGACGACGGAGAGGTCGACGGTGTTGCGCGTGTGGTCCGCGAACGTCCGGACGCCGCGCTCGCACAGCATGACGTTGTAGTTCCCCTCGGCCATGATGTACTCGGCCGACAGCAGCAGTTCTTCGAGCGTCGCCGACATGCCGCGCTTGAGCAGCACCGGCTTGCGCGACCGGCCGGCGACTTTCAGCAGCGAGAAGTTCTGCATGTTGCGCGCGCCGATCTGGATGCAGTCGGCATATTTCTCCACGAGCTGCAGCGACTCGTGGTCGATGGCTTCGGTGATGATCGGAATGTCGAACTCCTCGCGCACGCGCGCCAGGTATTCGAGGCCTTTTTCGCCGAGGCCCTGGAATGAGTAGGGCGAGGTGCGCGGCTTGTAGGCGCCGCCGCGGAGAATCTGGCCGCCGGCACGCTTGATCCCTTCCGCGATGATGCGCGTCTGGTCGAGCGACTCGACCGCGCACGGGCCGCCGATCACGACGATCCCGTTGCCGCCGACTTCGACCCCGCCGACGTTGACGATGGTGTCGTCCGGCTTCGCCTCCCGCGAGACGAGCTTGTACGGCTGCGAGACGCGGATGACTTCTTTGACGCCGGGGAAGTTCTCGAGCACTTCCGGGTCGGCCGGCCTCTGCTGCTGGCCGGTGATGCCGATGGCGGTGCGGTTCACCCCCGGGATCGGGTGCGCCTTCAGGCCGAGTTTTTCGATGTGGCGTACGACGGCTTCGATTTGTTCCGGTCTTGCACCGGCATCCATGACGACGAGCATCGCTTCAGTATAATTGACGGCCCGATGAAGAAAGTCCTCCTCCTCGCCTGCGCCGCCCTGCTCGTCACCGCGAACGCCTTCGCGACGTACATCGTCGTGCTCAAGAACGGGCAGACGTACAAGGCGAAGGCGAAGTGGACGATGCAGAACGGGAAGGCGATCGTCTCTCTCGAAAACGGGCAGACGCTGGCGATCGATCCGACGCTGATCGACGCCGCCAAGTCGGAGCAGGCGACGAATGCCGGCCTCGGCGGCGCGAAGATTCTCAACACGGTCAACACCACCGCCGCCCCGCAGGCGCAACAGCAGGAACAGGGGCTCGGCTCGGAGTTCCACCTCAAGAAGACGGGCACGGCAGCGCAGCCGGTCACTCCCGCGCCGGCGCAGACCGCGCCGATTCCTCCGGCCGGCGGCAACGGCACGATGAGTCAGGAAGTGCTCGACAAGTTCGCGCGCGCTTACGAGAACGTCGGTCTGTTCGAGCAGAAGATCACGTCCCCGTCCCCGGGCGTCGTTCGCGCCGACCTGACGGCGGATACCGAGGACAAGGTCTTCAACGCGATCTCCGCGACATCGTTTTTGATCGTCCACAACGCCGGGGTGACCGGCGCGGACATCAAGATGGTCGAGCTCTTCATGAGGACGACGGTCGGCGGTTCGGCGGGACGGTTCCAGATGACCCGCGAAGACGCCCAGGCCCTCGATTCGAAGCAACTCTCGCAGCAGGAGTATTTCGTCCGCCGCGTCATTTATTGATCTCTTGATCTCTCGTGTGGCGCGGGCTTTCTAGCCTGCGCC
>DASXIH010000086.1:0-1913 GCA_036498125.1 Thermoanaerobaculia bacterium | reverse complement strand
AGTCGCCCGACGCGATGACGAAGACGTCGATGTGCTCCTTCGACCAGCACATGTCCATCGCGTCGACAGCCATCCGAATGTCGGCGGAGTTCTTCCCGCTGTACGACCGCGCCGGGATCTCCGTCATCTCGATCGCCGCCTCGTGCAGCTCGCGCTTGTAGTCCGGGAACTTGTCCCAGTCGCAGTACGCGCGCTTGACGACGATCTTCCCCTTTTCGATCAGACGCTCGAGGAGGAGGTTGATCTCGAATTTCTTGTACTTTGCTTCCGTCACACCGATCGCGATGTTCTCGAAATCGATGAACAGGGCGATCTTTCGTTCGTTGCTCATTCTGTTTGGGGGCGAGCCGACGCCGCTGTCGTCGTCGTTGCCCGATTCTTCAAAGATTGGTTTTCGCACCATGAGTGGAAACTGAGTTTATCCTGTCTAGTTTGAACAAATACGTCAACCTGGCCCGGCCGTTCACCCTCCTCCCGCCCCTCCTCGGCATCATCTCAGGGGCGGTCTGCGCCTGGGGCTCAGCGCACAATCCGGACCCGAGCCGGACTCTGACGTCGTGGGTCGTCCTGACGGTCGTTCTCGGCTCGATCTGCGCGGCGTTCCTGAACGCGGCGAACAACTCGCTCAACCAGATCTACGACCTCGAGATCGACCGGATCAACAAGCCGAAACGGCCGATCGTCACCGGCGAGATCTCCATCCGCGGCGCCTGGATCTTCACCTGGATCATGTACGCCCTCGGCCTCATCCCGACGTGGCTCGTGGTCGTCTTCCCCTTCACCACGTGGGCCGAGAAGCTCCACGCGCCGATCAGCGCGCACGAGTGCTTCTTCATCTACTTCATCGCCTTCATCTCGACCTTCGTCTACTCCGTCCCTGCCCTCGGCAGGACGAAAGCACATCCGATCGGTGCAAATCTGACGATCGCGATTCCCCGCGGCTGCCTCCTGAAGGTCGCCGGCTGGACCATGGTTGCCCGCGCCACCGTCGCCGAACCGTGGTTCATCGGCTCCGTCTTCATGCTCTTCCTCCTCGGCGCCGCCTCGACGAAAGACTTCAGCGACATCCAAGGCGACCGCGCCGGCGGCTGCCGCACCCTCCCGATCGTCTTCGGCGTCCGCCGCGCCGCCTGGATGATCGCCCCGTTCTTCATCTTCCCGTGGCTTCTGATGCCGCTCGGCGCTCACTACGGCATCCTCACCGGCAACCGTAACCTATTGACCCTATTCGGCTTCACGCTCGCAGCCTGGGGCGCCTACACCGTCTATCTGATCGTGAGAAATCCCGATGAGCTCACCTCCACCGAGAACCACCCATCCTGGCGCCACATGTACCTAATGATGATGTTCGCCCAGGTCGCGTTCGCGGTGGCGTATTTGGTCTAGCAGGTGAATGCCGCCAAGGGGGAGCGGACGAGACGTCCGCTCCCCTTTCAAATAGACTGACCGGACACATGTTTTCCGTTGCACCGGAAATCGCGCAATTGCGCGACTCGAGTGCCATCAGCGCTGAGGCCGCCGCGCCCCTCATCGCGCGCGAGAAGCGCGAAGTCGTCAGCGTTTACGCCGAGCTGCGTTTCCTGACCTGGGCCGGCGTGATGCTGATCGTCACCGGCGTCGGGGTTCTGGTGAAGAACCACCTCGACGAAATCGGCCCGCTCGCCATCGCTCTCGCAATCGCCCTCGGCGCCGCCGGCTGCTACGCGTGGGCGTTCTACAAGCGCAAGCGCGCGGCGTCGCTCGTCGACGACTACATCCTGCTCCTTGCCGCGCTTCTCCTCTCCGCGGACCTCGGCTACATCGAGCACACCTGGCACTTCCTCGGCGCGAACTGGAAGGAGCACCTGTTCCTTCTCGCCGTCATCCACGGCCTGACGGCGTACGTGTTCAACTCGCGCCTCGTCCTCTCGGTG
>DASXIH010000085.1:0-3709 GCA_036498125.1 Thermoanaerobaculia bacterium | reverse complement strand
TGGTTGTACATGTTGTAGAAGGAGACGACGCCGAAGACGGTCGCCGGCGAGAGGTTGAGCAGGTCGCCGACGTAGTGGACGACCTCCGGCGAGATCCAGCCCCAGACCTCCTGCGCGAGGTGCAGCGTCGGCAGGAGCGCGGCCTCCGTCGTCGGATAGCGCGTCAGGATGTGATCGAAGCGCGCCTTCGCGTCGGGCGGAAAGGCGATGCTCTTGTTCAGATCGGCGAAGCGGTCCTTCGCGTAGGGGTTATCGGGATGGAGATCGGCCATCGATGATTACTTCCAGTCGAACGCTTTCTTTTTCCAGACGTAGACGTAGCCGACGGCGAGGAGCGCGATGAAGACGATCATCTCGCCGAAGAGGAACATCCCCGCCCCGCCGTGCGACGCGTCGCGATAGATGACCGCCCACGGGTAGAGGAACGCCGCCTCGATGTCGAAGAGGATGAACAGCATCGCGATCTGGTAGAAGCGGACGTTGACCCGCTTCCGGTTCGTGTCGAGCATCGGCACGCCGCTCTCGTACGGCGCGAGCTTGGACGGATTCCGCTGGTGCCGGCCGACGATCCAGTTCAGGCCAAGGAATCCGGCCGCCAGGGCGACCGCAACGAGAAGCATCAAGAGGATGGGGATGAAGCTGTGGGTCATATGAGGCGGGGCGGATGCTATTTCGAAACCAGGGCGGGGGCAAGCGCTACGTCGCCGGCTTCGCGTCCGCATTGCCGGTGGCGACCAGGCGCGCGAGGCGGTCACACTGAATCGTGAGCACCTCATCGACCGAGGCGGCAACGGCGTCGAGACCCCCCGGGTAATAGCCTCCGGCGTTGTAGAGCAGCGCGATGTCGGTGCCCCCGTCCTTCGGCGTCACCTGCAGGGTGAGCGCGCCGGCGACACCGGCCGTCTGCAACGGACCCAGGGCGCCGGAGAGCGTCATCCGCTGGTTGGGGACGATGTAGACGACCGTCATGTGCACGACTCCGCCGCCGTTCGGGAGCGTCTCGCACCAGCAGCCGCCGGGGCGTGCGTCGAGCTTCATATTGGCGGCGTCGCCCGAAAACGTGTGCTCGCCGGACCACCACTGCTCGATGTGGACGATGCTGCGCCACGCGACGTCCGGCGGGGCGCTCACATGGCGCACCTGCGTGATCTTGAAGGCGCCGGATGCCTTTTCCGCGACGTTTCCGCGAGACTGCGGGGCGGCGAGCGATACAGCAATGGCGATCATGAGAGTGGCTCGTTTCATGGTGCGTGGCCTCCTTTCAGCGGTGCCACAACCCGAGGATCAGGCCATACAAGGTGAACTGCAGCGTGTGGTAGCCGGCATTGATCGCGAACTGCGGGAGCGTCTTCTTCTCGAACAGATAGTTGATGCCGAAGCTGGCGGCCACCCAGCAGATACCCGCCGACGCGCCGGCGCCAAGGCCGAGCGCCAGCGACGGGCGCGGCCCGAGGAACATCGCGAATACGAACGCGGCGATCAGCGAGAGCACGAACGCGCCGCCGAAGATCAGGGCGGGGTTGCGCTGCCGGAGCTCGGCGTCCGTGAGGCCGGTAGCCGCCTGCCACTTCCTGCCGAAGAGAGCGGGTGAATACCAAAGACCACCGAGGAGGAACGCCGACGCGGCGGCGGCGAGGACGGCGAGGAGATTGATGTTCTGCACGAAAGACCTCACTTTCTTGTTTTCCTCTTCGCGATCAGCATCGCGAAGTAGTGTCGGAGTTGGCTCACCGCGTCATCGAATGCCTCGATGCTGTGATGGGTACGCCCGAGCATCACGGCGCCCTCCATCGTGGTGAGGACGAAGATGGCGAGCGCGCGACGGTTGGTGCCGCGCGGCAGGCGCGCCTTGGCCTCGTCCAGACACCGTTCAACGGCATCGGTCCATGCGGCGAAGTTCGCGGAGAGCAGCGCGCGGACGGGAGGGTCGGGCTCGTGGATTTCCAGCGCCAGGTTGCCGATGGGGCAGCCATAGCGAAACTCAGTGACGAGAATGCTGTTCCGATACCGGTCGAGCAGCCGGAAGACCTTCTCGATCGGATCGCCAACGCCTTCCCACGCCGGTTCGAGGAGCGCCGGCCCGATATTGTCGTGAAGCGCCTGCAACACCGCGAGCAGCAGGTCCTGTTTGCCGGGAAAGAAGTGGTACAGGCTCCCGCTGTTGGCGCCCGCCTTGTCGAGGATGTCGGCGATGCTGGTCGAGGCGTAGCCTTTCGTCCAGAAGAGCTGGAGCGCGGCGTCGACGATGCGCTGCCGGGTGTCATCTGCGGTCTTGGGCATGGTCTTAGTTGAACGTTCAATCAACTATACCAACGGCGCGCGGGACCGCACGCAAACGATCGGTGACGGACTCGGCGCCGCGGGTAGGGATTGCCGTCGAACCATCACTCCTTCACTTGGGTCCAACCCCAAAAAGAGAGAGTGAGGAGATACACGATGTTGCTCGTGAACCCAAAGATCAACGGCTCGCAAACCACTGTCCCCGCGATTCTCGGCACCCTCCCGAAAACGAATCCGACCGTCGTCCCGGTCAGCGGAGCGATCGCCATCCCGCCCTGGTACGACGGCCCCTTGTCGACGAATTCGGCCGCGTGGCACTACCAGGGTGTCGCGCCCTACAACGGGACCGGTGGCGGCCCGGCCATCGCCAACGGCTGCATCAGCGCCAGCAGTACGGTTGGATACTTCTCCGGCTTCTCGACGGCAGCGCAGAACCAGAACCCAACCGTGAAGTCCGTGATCGCGCCGAACTCCAGCTACTACCACCTAGCCGGGATCCAGATGCTCGGCGACCTTCTGCCCGTGCCGCTGGAGAGCAAGAACGAGAACCTCAACGGCCTCGTCACGTTCTATAACGTCGGCAATCTCGCTTCGCCGCAGCAGCTCTTCACGCTCACCATGCCGGCAAGGAAAGCTTCCGCGACGGCGATCACGACCTGCACCACCGCGAACGGCGACGAAGCGTGCGTCATGCTCGTCTACGAGTACGACCATCAACAGATGTACATCTACGTCGCCCCTGCGAACGACGTGACGTCAGCGTCGGCCTGGCGGCTCGCGAGCACGTACACCGGCGACGCGTTCCAGACCCGCGACGAGTACCAGTCCTTCGCGCTCGTCACCCAAACCAACCCGACCGGCGACGTCGTCTACGTCCTCGGCTTTCGCGAAGATGAGGAGCTGTGGATCTGGACGATGAACACGTCCGATACTTCGTCCTTCGGTCAGTTCACGCTGGTCGAGACGCTGACCGGATGGAACGGATCGGACTGGCGGAACGGCATGGGCTTGCAGATCTACAACCCCACTACCATGCGCCTCTTCGGGACGTCGAAGGACCCGTCGGGAACGTCGTCCTATCCGAACGGGCCGGCAAGCTACACGTTCAACATCTACATCTACGGAGCGTGACGCGAGGAACAGCGCCGGACTTCGGTCCGGCGCTACGCCGCGTTGTCGGTCAGGTACGCCATCGCGGTCTCGCGCGAGTCGAAGATCTTGAAGACGGTGTCCAGCTTCGTGATCTTCAGGAGCGCGAGGATGCGGTGGGAGGGCTTGACGAGCGCCATCTTGCGCTGGCGGTCTTCGAACTTCTGGAGGTAACCGATCAACTCGCCAAGGCCGGTGGAGTCCATGTAGTTGATCGCCTCGAAGTTGATCATCACGGGGCCGGTCTCGTCGTTGAGGACCTTCTCGAGATAGCTCGAGA
>DASXIH010000084.1:0-1850 GCA_036498125.1 Thermoanaerobaculia bacterium | reverse complement strand
GTCGTCATGCCGCCGGGCGATCATCCGTCGGGGACGGATCGGATTGCGGCGTCGCTCGCGCTTTTCGACGAGTCGTACGACTCCGTCGTCAACGTCCAGGGCGACGAGCCGCTGATCGACATCACCTCGGTCGACAAAATTTTCGTGACGCTCGAGATGCCCGGCGTCGATATGGCGACCCTCTCCTGCCCCATCGAAACGGACGAGGAGTTTTTCTCGCGCGACGTGGTCAAGGTCGTGACGGCGGTCGACGGCGACGCGCTCTACTTCTCCCGCGCCCCCATCCCCTTTGGATCGAGTGCGATAGCGCAACGGCACATCGGGCTCTACGGCTATCGGACGCCCGTGCTCCGCGCGCTGGCGATGCTTCCGCCGTCAGCGCTGGAGCGCGCAGAATCGCTGGAACAATTGCGCGCTTTGCAGAACGGTTTTAAAATCCGGGTTGTCCAAACAGAAAAGCCGCACCTCGGAGTCGATCGTCCCGAGGATGTGGCGCGGGTTGAGAACGAGCTTGCGAAACATGCGTGACATTCGGGAGAAACAGTGAGCTTTGGCTCACAACACTCGAATCGCCAGCCGCACTCTCCACAAGTCTCCCCACAAAAAACTCCAGTAGCTATTGCTGAGGCATTGTTTGCCTCGTTCCTGCATTTGTGAAGAAGAGGAGAGCGCGATGAGCACAAAGTACATCTTCATTACCGGCGGCGTGGTGAGTGGGCTGGGCAAGGGGATCGCCGCGGCATCCATCGGCGCCCTTCTCGAAGCGCGTGGCTTCAAGGTCACGCTGCAGAAGTTCGATCCGTACGTGAACGTCGACCCCGGCACGATGTCGCCGTTCCAGCACGGCGAGGTCTACGTCACCGATGACGGCGCGGAGACCGACCTCGACCTCGGCCACTACGAGCGCTTCACCTCGATGCGCGCCTCACGGCGCAACAACTGGACGACCGGCCGCATCTATCTGAAGGTCATCGAGAAGGAGCGCCGCGGCGACTACCTCGGCAAGACGGTGCAGGTGATCCCGCACATCACGGACGAGATCAAGAAGTGCATCCGCGACGTCAGCGAGAACGTCGACGTCGTCATCGTGGAGATCGGCGGCACTGTCGGCGACATCGAGTCGCTCCCCTTCCTCGAGGCGATCCGGCAGTTCCGGCAGGAGGTCGGCCGCGGCAACGCGATCAACGTCCACCTGACGCTCGTGCCGTACATCAAGGCCTCCGAGGAGCTGAAGACCAAGCCGACGCAACACTCGGTCAAGGAGCTGCGCGAGATCGGCATCCAGCCGGACATCCTCCTCTGCCGCAGCGAGCACGCGATTCCCGACGACATGAAGAAGAAGATCGCGCTCTTCTGCAACGTCGAGGAGGAAGCGGTGGTCCCGGCGCTCGACGTCGAGTTCATCTATCAGGTGCCGCTCGCATTCTCACGCGAAGGCCTCGACGAGATCCTGCTCGACAAGCTGCACCTCCCGCACGAGGAGAACGGCAACCTGGCGAAGTGGGAGGAGATCGTTCGCAAGATGCGGCACCCGGAAGACGAGGTGCGCATCGGCTTCGTCGGCAAGTACGTGGAGTTCGGCGACTCGTACAAGTCGCTCAACGAAGCGCTGCAGCATGGCGGCATCGCGAACAACGTGAAGGTGCGGATCATCTACATCGACTCCGAGTCGCTCGAAGAGGACGGCTATCACGGCGAGCTCGCGAGCGTCGACGGCATCCTCGTCGGTCCGGGGTTCGGCTCGCGCGGCGTGGAAGGGAAGCTGCGCGCCATCCGCTATGCGCGCGAGAAGCGCATCCCTTACTTCGGCATCTGCCTCGGCATGCAGTGCGCCACGATCGAGTTCGCCC
>DASXIH010000083.1:0-2563 GCA_036498125.1 Thermoanaerobaculia bacterium | reverse complement strand
GCGACGGAGTCGAACATCATCGAGCGGGACTCGTGTTACCTGCTGGCGCTGGTGCCGAGGGACGCCGCCGGGCCGGCGGCGCTACACAGAGTCGGAGCCGCGTACCTCGATGTCTCCACGGGCGACTTCTTCGTCACGATGTATCGCGAGGTCGACGATGCGCGGCTGGCGGACGACGTCGCCCGCTTCGCGCCGCGTGAGGCGATCTTTCCGCGCGACGGGGACGGGGTTGCGGGCATCGCGCAGCTCGGCGTGGCGGCGACGCCGGTCGAGCCCTCGATGTTCGAGGCGCGCGGGGCGCACGAGTACCTGACCAAGCATTTCGGGACGCAGTCGCTGCGCGGCTTCGGTCTCGAAGACGAAGACTCGCGGATTGACGCGGCGGGCGGCGCGCTCCGCTATGCCACGGCGAGTCACAAGCGGACGCTCGAACATGTGCAAACGCTGCGCGTCGACAACGACGCCGACTTTCTGCAGCTCGATGCGGCGACGCTGGGGAACCTGGAAGTCGTCGAGTCGCGGGACGCGGCGCGGCCGAAGGCGACGCTCTGGTCGGTCGTGAATGCGACCCGCTCGGCGATGGGGGCGCGGACGCTGCGCCGCTGGCTCATTCGCCCGCTGAAGAACGCCGAGGCGATTTTCGCGAGGCATGACGCGGTCGATGAGCTGACACGGACGCGGACGCTGCTCGACCAGATGACGCCGCGGCTGGCTTCGATCGCCGATCTGGAGCGGCTGGCGTCGCGGATCACGCTGCGAAGCGCCAGTCCGCGCGAGGTGCTCACCCTTGGCGAATCGCTGCGGAGCGTCGGCGCGCTCGCGGAGACGATGCGCGCGCTCCAGGGGCCGCTGTGGAATCAGCTCCGCGAAGCGCTCAATCCGCTCAACGACACGATCGACCTGATCGACCGCACCCTCAACGACGCCCCGCCGCAGAACATCCGCGACGGCAACGCGATCCGCACCGGGATCGACGCGGAGCTCGACGAGCTGCGCGCGATCGCGCACGACTCGAAGTCGATTCTGCTGCAGATCGAGGCGCGGGAGCGGGAACGCACCGGCATCTCGTCGCTGAAGATCCGATTCAACTCGGTCTTCGGCTACTACATCGAGGTCTCGAAATCGAACCTCGCCAAGGTCCCGAACGACTACATCCGCAAGCAGACGCTCGTCGGCGCGGAGCGGTTCATCACGCCGGACCTGAAAGTCCTCGAAGAGAAGATCGTCGGCGCGGAGGAGAAGTCGACCGCGATCGAGCTCCGGCTGTACGACGCGCTCCTCGGCGCGATCGCGCGCGTGAGCGCGGCGATTCTTAGAACGGCGAAGGCGGTCGGCGAGGTCGACGCGCTCGCGTCGTTCGCCACGATCGCGGTGCGCAACCGCTACGTCCGCGCGACGCTCTCGAACGATGCGGAGATCTGCATCGACGACGGACGCCATCCGGTGATCGAGCAGCTCCAGAGCGAACGCTTCATCCCGAACGTCACGGAGATCCACCGCGACCAAAACGGCATTCAGGTGATCACCGGCCCGAACATGGGCGGCAAGTCGACGTACCTCCGCCAGGTCGCGCTGATCGTGCTGCTCAATCAGGCCGGCTCGTTCGTCCCCGCCTCGAAAGCGACGCTCGGCATCTTCGACCGCATCTTCACGCGCGTCGGCGCCTCGGACCAGCTGGCGCGCGGCGAGTCGACGTTCATGGTGGAGATGCACGAGACGGCGAACATCCTCAACAACGCGACCGACCGCTCGCTCATCATCCTCGACGAGGTCGGCCGCGGGACGGCGACGTTCGACGGCCTCTCGCTGGCGTGGGCGATCATCGAGTTCCTTCACGACAACGCGCAGCGCGGCGGCATCACGCTCTTCGCGACGCACTACCACGAGGTGACGGACCTCGCGAAAACGCGGCCGCGCGTGGCGAATTACAACGTCGCGGTGAAGGAGTGGAACGACCAGATCATCTTCCTCCGCAAGGTCGTCCCAGGGGCCGCGGACAAGAGTTACGGCATCCAGGTTGCGAAGCTCGCCGGTATCCCGCGGACGATCATCGACCGGGCGCGGGAGATCCTGAACACTCTGGAGCGGAAGGAGCGGGCGATGGTGGAGGAGACGAAATCGCGCACGCCGACGAAGCAGATGTCGCTGTTCGATTCCCGGGAGCAGGACGTGCTGGATGCCCTCCGATCGCTCGACGTCGAGGGCCTGACGCCGATTGCGGCATTGAATGAGCTAGCAAAGTTGCGGGAGAAGTTGAACGGATAGATGCGGCACGACCTTTTTGCCATCGGACTCACCGGACAGTCGATCACGGATCTCGAACGGCGGATCCTCAAGGACGCGTCTCCGTACGCGGTGGTGCTCTTCGGACGGAACATCGGCGGCGCGGAGCAGTTGCGCGAGCTGGTGCGGGAGATCAAGTCGCTGGCGGCGCGTCCGCCGGTGATGATGATCGACCAGGAAGGCGGTCGCGTCGACCGGTTGCGGCATCTGATTCCGGGCCTGCCGAGTGCGGAAGGGTTCGGAGAAGGGGAGAAGCCGGCAGAGATGTCGGCTTGGCTCG
>DASXIH010000082.1:0-7889 GCA_036498125.1 Thermoanaerobaculia bacterium | reverse complement strand
GCACGAAAGCCGATGCGATCTTTCGCTCGTACACGGGGCAGCTGGTGTCGGTGCCGACGACGCTCCCGGCGCTCGTCTCGGCGTTGCAGGCCAGCGCGGCTCCCGCGCGCGAGGTCATCATCCTCGGCAATCCGGCGACCGACGATGCCAAGGCGCTGCTCCGTGTCGTGCGCGAGAGCTATGCGCCGCTGCGGTCCCTCGTCGTCGCGAGCACGCTGCCGGAGCGGACCAAGCTCGCCGGCTACATTCCGCTGATCGCCGAGATGAAGCCGGTGGGGGAGAAGGCGACGGCGTACGTCTGCGTCGGTACGCAGTGCAAGTCGCCGATCGTCGATCCGGCGAAGCTGGCCGGCGTGTTGAGCGAGTAAATTGTGTTTCGATTCAGGGGGAGGGCGGTTAAGATGGATCGGCGCGGTTCGGTCCAACCTCGCTACGAAGAGTTTAGGTACGGAAAGATAGACTTCGTACGTGTAAGCGCTTACACTTCAGCTTACCGTCCGATCTAACTTCAAAGCAGAGAGGTGCGTGTGAGTCCAGCTACGAAGAGCAACCGCGGAAGACCCATCGTCCACACCGAGCCCTGGGCAAAAATTACTGTTGTACTCCTCGATCGGCATGTCGCTTATCTCGACCGACTGGCTATCGACATCCGTCTCAAGCACGGAAAAGCGATCAGCCGGGCCGAGATTATCCGTGGCCTGATCGAGGCCGCCTTCCAAAGCGGGATTGACCTGTCGCAGGCAGATTCAATCGACTCGTTAGTCGATCTGCTGGTCGGGACGTCGTCCGGCTCCGGGAAGCGGAAATCGGCCCGGTAAGCGGCGACTTTCGTCTCCGTAACTTTCCGGCTGCCAGAACGGCGATCTCCTCTTCGCTTGCCGCGTCGGTGAGATCGATGCCGCTTTCCTCGATTCGATCGAGGATGGCTCGGATGGCGTGCGGCCACCCGAATGCCTTTGGCATCTCCGGATTGATCGTCCGGCTGATTTGCTCCAGATACTCGAGGTGCCGGTCGGAGAGAACGAGCGTTTCCAGTTCTTCGGCAATGCTCAAACCCTCTTCGATCGGTGCCACGAGTTTCATCCGGACCTCTTCCCTATCTGAGGTGTGACTGGGAGGGGGCTGTCCCTACCCCGAATTTCGGAAAATTTTTATGCGACGGTATGACGCGGTGGTGGTCGGCGCCGGTCCGAACGGCCTTTCGAGCGCTATCGTGTTGGCACAAGCGGGGTTATCGGTCGTCGTCCTCGAGGCCAACCCGTCGCTCGGCGGCGGCGCCCGCAGCGCCGAGCTGACCCTTCCGGGGTTCATTCACGACTACTGCTCGGCCATCCATCCGATGGGGCTGGTCTCGCCGTTTTTCCGGAGCCTGCCGCTGGCAGATTACGGGTTGGAGTGGCGCTACTCGCCGGCCGCGGTGGCGCATCCGCTCGACGACGGGACCACCGGCACGCTCGAACAGTCGCTCGAGGCGACCGTGCACAGCCTCGGTGAAGACGGCGAGGCGTGGCGGCGCTTCATGCTGCCCTTCACCGCCCACGCGGAAAGTCTCTTCGACGAGATCCTCCGGCCGATCCGGCTGCTGCCGCGGCATCCGTTCCTCCTCGCACGATTCGGGCTGGAAGGTCTCCGGTCGGCGGAGACGGTCGCGAAGCGCTTCCGGACCGCGCGTGCGCGCGCTCTCTGGGCCGGCTGTGCCGCGCATTCGTTCCTGCCGCTCGAGCAGCGCGGCTCCGCATCGTTCGGCATCGCGCTCGCGCTGGCGGGGCACGCGACCGGCTGGCCGTGCGCACGGCGCGGTTCTGTCGCCATCACCGACGCGCTGGTCGCTCACCTGAAGTCGCTCGGCGGCGAGGTCGTCGCGTCGCATCCCGTCCGCTCGATGCGCGACGTCCCGGAGTCGCGCGCCGTCATCTTCGACGTCACGCCGCGACAGCTCGCGAACATCGCCGGCGATGAGCTGCCGTCACGCTACGTGAAGAAGCTGCGCCGCTTCCGCTACGGGCCGGGCGTCTTCAAGGTCGACTTCGCGCTCGATGGGCCGATCCCATGGCGCGCGCCGGAGTGCACCCGCTCGGCCACGGTGCACCTCGGCGGCACGCTCGAAGAGATCGCGGAGCACGAGCGCGGGATCTGGAAGGGGAGGACGAGCGACCGGCCGTTCGTGCTCGTCGCGCAACAGAGTCTCTTCGACGACACGCGCGCGCCGGCCGGCAAGCACACGGGCTGGGCGTACTGCAACGTGCCGCACGGATCGAACGAGGACATGACCGAACGCATCGAGCGGCAGATCGAGCGATTCGCGCCGGGGTTCCGCGACCGCATCCTGGCGCGTCACACGATGAGCACCGCGCAGTACCAGGAGCACGACGCGAACTTCGTCGGCGGCGACATCGCGGGCGGCGCGAACAACCTGCTGCAGTTCGTGACGCGCCCGTTCCCGTCGCTCGATCCGTACGCGACGCCGAACCGCCGCATCTTCATCGGCTCCAGTTCCACCCCGCCCGGAGGCGGGGTGCACGGGATGTGTGGTTACTGGGCCGCGCGCTCGGCGTTGCGCCGGGCGTTCGGCGTCATTTGACCTGGATGTTGTTGATCACCTGCGACACGCCGTGAACGCTTCCGGCGGCCTCGCCGATCTTCTGCGCCTGCAGTGCGGTGTCGACGGTTCCGGTGAGCGTGACGACGCCGTGATCGACGGTCACTCCGATGGCGGTCGCTTCTCGCGGATAGACCTCCGCGATCTTCCCTTTCACGTCGGCCTTCATGGCCCCGTCGGTCGGGACGACGCGGTTGATCGAGCCGCACGCCGAAGCGAGGACGAAGAGGAAGAGAGAGACATAGACGAGCTTGCGATTCATTACAGCCTCCTTACAGTTGCCGCGGACAGTTCAGCAACAGCCGTACCGTGCTCGTCGCGGCGTGATTCGAGGCCTCATTCTTGCTCTTAATAACGTTGGGAATCTTGCCGCACCACGAAGGAGGCCTCTATGCGCAAGGTTGTGAGCAGCAAACAGATATTGGCGAGCACAGCGCTCGCTGCGTCACTCGCAATTTTCGGTTGTACCACCAACCATGTCCCGGGCGACGGACAGCCGTCGTCGATGCCGTACCACTCGCCGGCAGCAACGGCCCCGACCAATGGAACTTCGGGCGGAGCGGTTCCCGGAACGTCAGGCGGAATCACTCCGATGATCTCCTCCGGACCGGCGAGCATGACGACGCCATCGGTCGACGCTTACGCGGTCGTCGCCGAGGCGCAGGGTTTCCGCGGCCGCATTCTCGGGCCCTCGTTCCCAGGCCAGCCGGACATCGCCTCGGCGGTTCAGCCGACTGGACAGTTCCAGAACCCCGCGCTGGCCGCGAATCCTGAAATCACCGTCAACCGCTCCATCAGTTCCGACGCCACGCCCGCAGTCATCAACGACACGGCCACCGGACTCGTGATCAGCGGTGGCGGCGCAACAACCGCGGCTTCGACCGTTGCGACGACTGGAACGACCACCGGCACCACTGCGGCGGCGACCGTTGCCGGCACTGGCGCGGCGACGGCTCCTGTGACCACCTCTTCGGCAGTCACCGCGACGCCCGCGCAAGTCGTGACCGGCGCGCCGACGGCGACGCAGTCATCGCTCGGCGTTCCTTCGCCTACGCTGACTGTCGCCCCGGTTACCGTCGCTCCGTCTAGCTCCGGCAGAACGACGGCAACTGCGACAACGGCAACCGTCATTACGCCGGCAACGACGCAGCTCCGCTCCACCGGAAATCTCTCAATCCCGTCCACCGCGTCGCTTCCGACGATGATCAGCAGCAGCGGCAACGTGCGCCTCATGACGACGTCGAGCGGCACTCCGCTGATCACGAACACCGCGAAGAAATGACGGCTGAGATTCGCATCGGCACGTCGGGTTGGCATTACAAGCATTGGGTCGGCCGGTACTATCCGGCCGGCCTCCGGCCCGACGCCATGCTGGCGCACTACCTGCGCGACTTCGACACGGTCGAGCTCAATAACACCTTCTACCAGCTCCCCAACGAGACGTCCTTCGACAACTGGCGCGAGTCAACGCCGCGACGCTTCCTCTTCGCCGTGAAGGGGAGCCGCTTCCTGACGCACATGATCAAACTGAAGGACCCGCAGCGTGGCCTCGCGAACTTCCTGCCGCGGGCGGAGCGTCTTCGCTCGAAGCTCGGCCCGATCCTCTGGCAACTCCCCCCGAAGTGGAACGCCAACGTCGAAAGGCTCGAGGAGTTCCTGGCGCAGCGTCCAAAGAAGCATCGCTACGCGTTCGAGCTGCGCAACCCGTCCTGGATGACCGGCGCCGTCTACGACGTACTCCGCAAGTACAACGCGGCGTTCTGCATCTACGAGCTCGCCGGCTACCACTCGCCGATCGAGATCACGGCGGACTGGACGTACGTCCGCCTGCATGGGCCGACGGCGCACAAGTACCAGGGGAGCTACAGCGACGAGCAGCTCGCGGCGTGGGCCCAGCGCATCCGCGACTGGAGCCGCACGCTGAAAGCGATCTTCGTCTACTTCGACAACGACGACTCGGCGTACGCCGTGAACAACGCCCTGACGCTGAAACGGATGGTGGCTACCGCCGCCGGTCGCCGAGGATCCGGAGCAGGAAGAGGAACAAGTTCACGAAGTCGAGGTACAGCGCCAGCGCGCCGAAAATCGCCAGGTTCTCCTGCATCGGCCCGCCGACGGTCGCGTACGACTTCAGCTTCTGCGTATCCCACGCCGTCAGCCCGACGAACACGAACACGCCGATGATGCTGATGGCGAACGACAGTCCGCTCGAGTGCAGGAACATGTTCACGACCGCGCAGATGACGATGCCGATCAGCCCCATGAAGAAGAACGAGCCCCATGACGTGAGGTCGCGCTTCGTGACCATCCCATAGACGCTCATCGCGCCGAACATGCCGCCGGCGACGACGAACGCCTGGACGATCGACGACTGGGTGTAGACGAAGAAGATGATGCTGAGCGTGAGACCGTTCAGCAGCGAATAGACGAGGAACATCGAGGCCGCGGTGGCGGCGGAGAAGCGCCGCAGGCCGGCGGAGATTGCGAAGACCAGCCCGAACTCGGCGATGATCAGGACGATGAGCATCATCCGGTTGCCGAAGATCAGTTGCTGCATCGCCGGCGAGCTGACGACCCAGACGGACGAAAACGCGGTCAGCAGCAGGCCGCCGAACATCCAGGCGTAGACCGACCGGATGAACGCGCGGACGCGCATCCCGGTCTCGGCCGTCGAAGCGCTGATCCATCCCGGCTGCGGTTGAAAGTTGGACATTCTTGTCTCCTCCTAGAGAGGTACCGATCATAACGACAGTTCGATCAGCTCGACCATTCCACCGCGCATCCGTAACCGGACCGTGCGGTCGTTGACGTCGCGGATCCAGACACGGTTGCGCGGATCGGTCGAGTCGATGGTGTCGATTTCGGCCAGCAGCTCCTCCGGCGAGGCGATCACCGCTGTCTCTCCATCGTCGAAGATGATCCGGAGTGGAAACTCGGGACTCATCTCACTATAATTTCACGTTCTTGCGGCGCCTTCGGCGTCCCCTCCAAACCATAAGGAGCCTCCCATGTCTGGCCACAATAAATGGAGCACCATCAAGCACAAGAAAGGTGCGGCCGACGCGAAGCGCGGCAAGGTCTTCACCCGGATCCTCAAGGAAATGACCGTCGCGGCCCGCATGGGCGGCGGTGATCCGAACGGCAACCCCCGTCTTCGCGCCGCCGTCGCCGAAGCGAAGGCGAACAACATGCCGAAGGACAACATCGAGCGCGCCATCAAGCGCGGTACCGGCGAGCTCGAAGGCGCCACGTACGAGGAGATCACGTACGAAGGCTACGGTCCGGGCGGCGTGGCGGTGATCGTCGAGGCGCTCACCGACAACACCAACCGCACCACCCCAGAGATCCGCCACATGTTCGAGAAGCAGGGCGGCAACCTCGGCACCCCCGGCTCGGTGCGCTTCCAGTTCGACAAGAAGGGCTACTTCGCCGTCGAGAAGAGCGTCGTCGGCGAGGACAAGCTGATGGAGATCGCGCTCGAAGCGGGTGCCGACGACCTCCAGAGCGACGACCCGGAGACGTACGACGTCTACACCGCGCCTGAGAACTTCGAGGCGGTGCGCCAGGCGCTCGAGAAGGCCGGGATCACCACCATCGAAGCGAAGCTCGGCATGATCCCGCAGAACTACGTCACCCTCGACGAGAACAAGTCGAAGCAGGTGATGAGACTCCTCGAGAACCTCGACGACCACGACGACGTCCAGAACGTCTGGTCGAACTTCGATATCCCCGCCGAGATGATGGAGACCGCGTAACCGGGAGTGGCGAGTAGGGAGTCGGGAGTCGGCTGCCGACTCACCACTCCCTACTCCCGAGCGAATGATCTTCTCGACGCGCTCCTACGACTACCTCGCGACCGAGCTGGCGGCGGCGACCGGCATCGAGTGCGGTGCGATCGACCGCGACGAGTTTCCCGACGGCGAGCACTACCTCCGCGTGGCGAGCGACGTCACCGACCGCAACGCAATCCTCGTCGGCGGGACGATCAGCGACGCCGACACGCTCGAGCTCTATGACCTCGCGTGTGCGCTCGTCGAGAACGGCGCGGCGACGCTGCAGGTGATCGTCCCGTGGTTCGGCTACGCGACGATGGACCGTGCAGTGAAGGCGGGTGAGGCGGTGACGGCGAAGAACCGCGCGCGGCTGCTCTCCTCGATCCCGCCGACGCGGCGCAACGAGGTGCTGCTGCTCGACATCCATAGCGAAGGGATCCCGCACTACTTCGAGGGCGCCATTCACCCGGTGCACGTCTACGGCAAGAGCGTCATCGAGTCGCTCGCCCGGCAGCTCGGCGGTAGCGATGACTTTGTCATCGGCTCGACCGACGCCGGCCGCGCGAAGTGGGTCGAGTCGCTCGCCCGCGACCTCGGCGTCGCCGCGGGGTTCGTCTATAAGCGCCGCCGCGGTCCCGAGTCGACCGACATCACCGCCGTGAGCACGCAATTGCGCGGCGAGACGGTGATCATCTACGACGACATGATCCGCACTGGAACGTCGCTGATGAATGCGGCGCGTGCCTATCGCGAGTCAGGCGCCGGGAAGCTGATCGCACTCGCGACGCATGGCGTCTTTCCCGGAGACGCATTCACGCGCATTCGTGACAGCGGACTCTTTGCGGCGATCGCGACGACGAATTCGCATCCGCGCGCGGCTCAGCTCGCGGGCGAAGGGCTGATCGTCAGATCGTGCGCGGAGTTGTTCGCGGCGCACCTGCGCGAATGATCGTCACCCACGCCGCGGCGGCGACGGCGAGCACGGCACCGGTGAAAAACGCGGCCTTCGGACCGATCGACTGATAGATCCAGCCGAAGAGCGCCGTGCCGGCGAGGACGCAGAGGCCGTTCGCGAGGTAGTAGTAGCCGAAGCCTTTGCCGCGCAGCTCGGCCGGGGCGAACTCCGCGATCCAGGCACGCTCGGCGCCTTCGTACAACGCGAACGGAATCGCGTAGATGATGAAGAGGACGACGAAGAACGCGAGCGAGTGCGCGAATGGAAAGGCGAAGTAGATCACCGCGTACGAGCACCAACCTGCGATGAGCAGGAGCGTGCGATCGACCCGATCCGACAGCGCGCCGGCTCGCGTCGAGAAGAGCGCCTTGATGACGTGATGCGCCGCCCAAAGGGCGGGCAGCATCGCCGTCGCAACGCCTGCGATGTGTGCTTGCAGGAGCAGGAAGGCGTCGCTCGAATTCGCGAGCGAGAAGAGCGCGACTGCGGCGACCGCTTTCCAGAACCTCGCCGGAAGCTGTGTGGCGCCGGCAATCCTGCCGGCGGCTTCTTCATTCGCCGG
>DASXIH010000081.1:0-2610 GCA_036498125.1 Thermoanaerobaculia bacterium | reverse complement strand
CGTCTTGATGATCGAGGTGTGATCGAAATGCTCCGGAATGGACGATCCCGGGTTGATGTACGGCGAGATGACGATCGCCGGGACACGGCAGCCGAGGACGTTGAAGGTGAACTTGTCGGCGGCCGAATCAGTATCGCAGTGCGCTTCGGGCACGCTGGGACCGGGCGGCGTCGCCGGCGGCGGAGGCACATGGTCGAAGAGGCCGCCGTGCTCGTCGTACGTCACGATGAGCAGCGTCTCCGCCCACACCTTCGGATTCGACACGAGCGTGTTGTAGACCTGCAGAAGAAACAGCTCGCCCGACGAGACGTCGATCGGCGGCGCATAGACGTTGACCTTGCCGTAGCCGGCGCCGGGATGATTGCTGTTGGCAGGAAGCCGGTTCGGCGGCGGCGTGACCTTCGGCGGCTTGTTGCGCGTGCCGTAGCGCGGCTCGAGAAACGCGAAGGGCGGCAGCGTGCCCTTGGCCACGTCGTCCACGAAAGTCGGCGGCAGTTTGCCGGCAAGTTGCGCGGGCGTCAGGTCGCCCCAGTCGGAGGAGTCGAAGGTGGAGACGTTGACGTTGTTCTTCGGCTTTCCCTCCCCGCGCTCCTTGACGTAGGGAACGGTCATGCAGGTGATCGAGTAGTCGTGAAAGTACACCTTCCAATGCGCGCCGGCGGGTGCCGGCTTGACTCGGTCGAGGACCTCGAACAGCGAAGGCATGCCCGTCAGTGAATCGGCCCACTGCGAGTCGTCGACGAAACTGAAGCCTCCCGAGCCGCCATGGACTCCGGGAGCGGCGGTGAGAGCGAACGTGCGGTTGGTGAACGTCTGCGCCGGGACGGATGCGAACCACCGGTCGCACACAGCGTAATGACGGGCGAGGAAGGCCGACACCGGCACCTGCGACGGGGTGAAGTAGTTCATGATCCATGCGGGCGTCGGCGGAGCCTGCTGATCGAAGCCGTCGAGGTGCGCGTAGTTGGTCGTGAATCCCTGCATCAAAGCCGGGGCACCCTTCGGGTAGTCGCCGTAGGGATTCGCATCCGGGAGATCACCGCCGTTGATCTGCTGCGCGATGTCCTTGAAGTACTCGCCCGGATCGTCCATCGGAATGCAGGTCGCCGGGTACGGCAGTCCGTTGTACGTGGAGACGCCGAAGTTCTGCACGGGAATGGTCGGCTCGTTGGACGGCGACTCAGGCTTCTTCGGGTCGTAGGACGGATTCGGATTCGACTCCTGTCCCGTCAGCCCGTCGAGAAACGCCTGCCCCACGGGCGCCTTGTCGTACGGCGCCGGATTGGAAGGGTTGTACAGCCACCCGAGCACGTTGTCGTACGACCGGTTCTCCAGCATGACGACAACGACGTGCCGAATGGACATTGGGCCTTCCTCTCAGTTGGAGGAGTGTTGGGACAGGGGGCGTTCCCTACCTTGAGCAGACGCAGCGGACTCTTCGGTCTGCGGGGTGAGCCGGCAAGACTAAGCGGCGCTGTCGTCGAATGAACTACCCTACGTCACTAATGATCTAATGATGATCTATCTCGAGGAGGATAGAGAGAATGCGACCTGCCAAGATACTGCCGATGCTAACGTTAACGCTCACCGTCGTCGTGAATACCTACGCAGGTGGCGCCCATTGCTATTGCAAGCTCGGGCCTCTCGGCTCACCAATCCATAACTTTGGCGAAATCGAGCACTGGTCAACTCAGATCGGACATGACGGAGCGTGCAGAGACTCATGCAACAAGAAGGCTGACGCGTTCATGCGCGACGCGAACAATCGCGCGGCCGCCTGCAACGCTACGCATGGCGGGACCGTGGTTTCATATTACGCAGTTGGAACTAAAGCGTACCAAGCCGGCGCCAGTTACAACTGCCCCCAGAGCAGCCCCACACCTACCCCTGGCTCGATTGGATTCAACGCACCGAGTGGTTCGTTCGCGAATGTGGCCGTGTACATCAACGGCACGAATGTCGATCAGATACAGCCAATTTCAGGCGGCGGGATCCAGAACAATGGACCGTTCACGACATTTACAGCGCACGACTTGCTGCATTTGCATATGCAGAGTTGGACGTTTTCAGCGCGTCTCTATCGCGATAACGCGCTCGTCGAAGAGCTGGTTGGCAAATCGCCGACGATTTCCACTCAGCAGGTGGCCATCACGTTCACGGGCCAGCCAAACGCCTTTGTACATGGTCACACGTGGAAGGTCGTGACGCACTATGCCGGTCCAGGGTATGGCGATCGAACAAAGGCCTTCTTCGTTCCATAGGCGATGGAGCCTTGCCGCGTCTCGCCGAAGATCTCTACGTGGCGCGTTCTCCGATCGAGGACGCCGCTCACATCTAATCATTAAGGCGCGCGCCGCACGAGCGCTTCGTAGCGATCGAGGTGAAGGCGAAAAGCCAGTGGAGTCGGGAGATCGGTGAGAGGAATGAACGCTGGCTGTAAGAAGTCAAGGTTCCATCCGACCTCGCGGCCATGATCAAATGGCCACACCGCGACCGGCGTCCGAGGCACGCCACAACGCGTTGTCGCCGATTTCATCGAGACGACGCCGTCGTTCGCACCGCTGAGACCGAAAAACGCGGCGAGTTCCTTGAAAGTCCTGGATGCCGTAG
>DASXIH010000080.1:0-7212 GCA_036498125.1 Thermoanaerobaculia bacterium | reverse complement strand
CAGGACCTCTATTACCGGCTGAAGGTCGTGGAGATCGTGCTGCCGCCGCTGCGGGAGCGGAAAGAGGACATCCCGAAGCTCGTCCGCTTCTTCCTCGACAAATACGGCAAGCGCGAGGGGCTCAAGGATGTCCGCATCACGCAGGAAGCGATGCAGCAGCTGATGCGCTATCCCTTCCCCGGCAACGTGCGCGAGCTGGAGAACCTGATCGAAGGCGCGCTCGCGCTGACGGTCGATCCGGTCATCGATCCCGGCGATCTGCTGCTGCCGGCATCGGCGTCGACGAACGAAGGGGCGTCGTTACCCGACGATTTCCCCACTTTGGGAGAGCTGGAGGCGCGCTACATCGCCAAAGTTCTGGCCCATACGAACGGAAATCTCTCGAAAGCGGCGAAGATGCTCGGCGTCGACCGGAAGACGCTCTATCGAAAACGTGATGATGCGTCCCAATCCGCCCCAAGTGGGGACAAATGGGACGTGCACTGACAAGATGCACAGAAGCAACGGTTTACGGTCGAAAAAATGTGGCATTATTCTCTTTTGTAGCAGAATGCCACAGTCGTCGTAACAGCGCGCGAGATGGGGAGAGTCGCGTAAGTTGAACATGATCAGTGGTTTGAGTGGTGCGGAGGCGAGGTTGGCCATTTGGCGGCTCGGTTGCTCTAGGACTGGCCCGACGAATGAGGGGGCTACCCATGAACAACATCGCAACCACCACCCGCACCAAGGTCGAATCGCTGCTGTCGCTCCAGGTTCTTCTCCCCGCGATGCTCGGGGTGAACACCCTGGCACTGATCGCGCTCGACCGCCTCGGCGCGTTCCCCGACTGGATCAAGACCGTCGCCGCGCTCTTCCTGGCGTTCTGAGGTCCGTTTCAATCAGAGAGTCTTCGCGATGATGCCAACGGCCGAGCGCCAGATGGAGCTGACTCTCCCGATGGTCCCGGACATCGAGATCGCCGCCGCCCGTGCGGCAGGCAATCTCGCCCGGGAGCTCGGGATGAGCTCCGAGAAAGTGGACGAGATGACGCACGCGATCATCGAAGCGTGCATCAACGCCCGCGAGCACTCCGGTTGCGCCGACAATCGCATGTATCTAAGATTCGTCGGCACCACGGAAGGCGACGGCCCGCGCATCGATATCTGGATCACCGATCACGGGAAAGGATTCGACGTCGACGAAGCCCGCGTGCGGCGCCAGAGTCTGGGCGCCACTCATAAACGAGGGTGGGGCCTGCAGATCATCGAGGCGCACATGGATGAAGTGGAGATCACGACCAGTGTGCATGGAACCACGATCCACATGGTGAAATACGATCACGAGACGAAATCATGAACGAGGAATTGCGAGTGGCAGTCGATCGCCGGCCGGGCGGCGCGGTCCTCTATACGAAGGGCTACATCAACAACGTCGGCGGCGAGGAGATCGCCAATCGCGCCTATGAGCTGATGAATGACGGCGTTCGCGTGCTGCTGCTCAACCTGCGCGAGACGAAGATCGTCAACTCCATCGGCATCAGCATCCTGATCGAGATCATCGAGAAGATGATCGAGCAGGGAGGCAAGATCGGCTTCTGCTGCCTTACCCCGGTCATCCACAAAACCTTCCAGATCATGGGGCTCGCAAACTACGCCTCGATCTTCGCCGATGAGGAAACGGCGGCGAAGGAGCTGGGGCTGGCAGCGTAGTATTCTCGCCCTCCATGCCGCTGGCCGAACTCCTCTCCGAGCTCCAGCAAATCGAAAAGGTCCCGGCGGCCGATCACGCGCCGCTGATCCTCAGTGCGTTCGCACGGCACACCCCGTTCGATGGCGGCGCGATCTATCTGCGCGAGACGCGCGACGCGCCGCTGCGCCTCGCCGCCGCCCGCTCGATCGAAGCGCCCGAAGTTCTGGCGGACGAGCAGTCGTTTCCGTCGGCGCGGCTCGTCGTTCCGCTCCGCACGACGCGCGATCACCTCGGCATACTCGCTCTCACCGGCGAGGCGACGGATGAAGACGTCCGCTCCGCATCCGCAGCCGCGGCGTATCTCGCGGCGCTGATCTCGAATCACCGCCTGCTCCAGGAGGCGCGCGAGGGCGACTTCCAGCTCAAGTACCGTCTCTGGGAGCTCGAGTCACTCTACGACATCGGCCTCTCGATCACGGCGACGCTCAACATTGACGACCTCGCCGACGAGATCCTCTTCCGGATGATCTCGCTCATCAACGCCCGCCGTGCAGCGCTCTTCCTCCGCGACGGCGCCGGCTTCCGCCTCTACCGGTCGTTCGGGGAGGTGCGCAGCGAGTTCCTTGACGAAGACCTCGCACAGCAACTCGCCCGCGAAGGCGTGCCGCTGACGTTCGAGGAGAACACCGACTGCATCTTCCCCGCGTGCATGGCGTACGTCGCGCTGCCGATCCGCGGCAGCCGCGACGTGATCGGCGTGCTCGCCGCCGCCGACCGCGAGACGCGCGACGGCGGCATCGGCGCGTTCGAGGCGAACGAGCTGCGTCTCTTGTCGCTCTTCGCGAGCCAGGTCGCCATCGCGCTCGAGAACGCGCGTCTGCACCGCGAGGCGCTCGAGAAGCAGGCGATGGAGCGGGAGCTGGAGCTCGCCGCGACGATCCAGCGCGACATCCTCCCGAAGTCGATCCCGGAGGTGGAGGGGATCGAGATCGCGACGCTCTCGCGTCCCGCGAAACAGGTCGGCGGCGACTATCACGCGTTCTTCGTCCGCGACGGCGTGCTGACGATGCTCGTCGGGGACGTCGCCGGGAAGTCGATGCCCGCCGCGCTCCTCGTCTCCGCGCTTCACGCCGCGACGCAGTTGCTCTTCGCCGAGGGGCGGGAGCTGGGGGATATCGCGACGGAGCTGAACCGGCACATCCACAACTGGTCGGCCGAGAACAAGTTCGTGACGATGGTGATCGTCTCGATCGATCGCGAGAACGAGATGCTCGAGTTCGTGAACGCGGGGCACAACCCGGCGTACATCGTTCACGACGGAAAGCTCGATCAGATCCGCTCGCACGGGCTGCCGATCGGGATTCTTCCGAGCACGCGCTACGCGACGCAGCGACGGCCGTTCCCTCCTGGCTCGTCCGTTGTGCTCTACAGCGACGGAATCACCGAGGCGGAGGACGTGGCGGGCGTGGAGTTCGAGAACGCGCGGCTCGAGGAGATCCTCGCCGCCGGTACGACCGTCGCCGCCCTCCGCGACAGCATCGCCTCGAGCGTCGACCAATTCACCACCGGCGCGCCGCAGAAAGACGACCAGACGCTGGTCATCGCCCGGTCGATGTGATCACTCGCCGCGGAACGCGGGCGGCCGCTTCTCGAAGAACGCCTCCATTCCTTCCGCGGCATCGGCCGACTGGAACGCGCGCAACTGGTGTTCGGCTTCGAGCTCGAGCTGCGCACGGAAATCGTTCCGATCCGCTGCTGCGAGCGCCCGTTTGATTCCGGCGACGGCGATCGGCGGCGCGTCGGCGATCGACTGCGCCAGCTTCGCCGTCTCGGCCGCCAGCTCCGCCGCCGGAACGACGCGATCGACCATCCCGATTGCGAGCGCCTCGTTCGCGTCGACGATCCGTCCCGTCATCAGCAGCTCCGCGGCGCGGCTGCGGCCGGCGAGCCGCGGGAGGAGCCAGGTGCCGCCCCAGTCGGGATGCAGACCGATCTTCACGAACGTCTCGCCGAGCTTCGCCGCATCCGATGCGATGCGGTAGTCGCACGCGAGCGCGAGGTTGCATCCCGCGCCGGCGGCGACGCCGTTGACCGAGGCGATGACCGGCTTCTCCATCGCCGCGATCTGCAGGATCACGTCACGTCCGGCGTCGAGGAGCTTCCGGAATGCGGTGACGTTCCCCTCGCGCTGCAGGCCGCTCATGAAGTCGACGTCGCCTCCGGCGCAGAACGCGCGGCCGGCGCCGGTGATCACGACGACCCGGCACTCGGCGTCGTGCTCCGCGACGACGAGCGCGTCGAGCAGCTCCTCGCGCATCGTGCCGCTGAATGCATTCAGCTTGTCTGGACGGTTGAGCGTGACAGTGGCGATCCGGTCGCGCAGTTCGGTCGTGATCATCGGGCGAAAGGATAAACTCAACGAACGGATGAAGCTGCGGCCGTATGTTTTCGAGATCATTCTCGCCGTCAACACGGCCTGGGTGTTCTGGACGGCGAGAGGGGACGCGGTCGCGACGATGAAGGAGAGCGCGCTCAACGCCGGGTTGAATCCGCTCTACGCAACGCTCCTCGGCATCTTCCTGCGCTTCGTCATCGCTTCCTTCCGCGGCCACGGGCGGCGCTATCTGCAAATCATCAGCAATCCGCGTTGGTGGACCGATACGATCCGGCTGCTCGTGGCCATGATCTTCCTCGCGGAGACGTATGGCTGGATCAAGCTGCTCGTGCCGGTACTTCATCCCGTGCTGTACGACGCGGCGCTGTACCGGCTCGATCAGGCGATCTTCTTCGGCATGTCGCCGCCGATCTTCTTCCTGCAGCTCTTCTCGAACAGCGGGTTTCTCCGTTTCATCGATCAGGCGTACCCGAACTTCTTCATCGCCGGGATGCTGTTCGCGCTCGCGTTTTTCTTTTCGATGCCGAGGCGTCGGGTGCGCATCACCTTCCTTACGTCGAGCACCATCATGTGGCTCGCCGGCGCGTGGCTGTACATGCTGATTCCGTCGCTGGGACCGGCGTTCCGGTTTCCCGACATCTGGTTCCCGTACGTGAAGGGATTGCCGCGGACGCAGTGGAGCCAGTCGATGCTGATGAGGAACTACCATGCGGTGATTCGTCTCGCCCATGGCGGCCCTCCGGAGAAGCTCAACCTGTCGTACGGTGTGGCGGCATTTCCCAGCCTTCACGTCGCGACGCAGACGCAGATCGCGATCTGGATGCGAAAGTGGTGGCGTCCGGGCGCGATCTACTTCACGCTCGCGGCGTTCATCGTCTTCATAGGATCGATGATCACCGGCTGGCACTACCTGATCGACGGCATTGCCGGAGCGGCGCTCGCGTTCGGCAGCTACGCGGCGTCGCAATGGATCGTGAAAAAAGAATTTCGTCCGTCCCTCGCGCGTTTTTCAGTGCATGCCGCTGACGCAGGAACAGACCACGCTGAGTGAGATCCTCGCCCAGCGGACGACGGAAGGCGAACTCTACGAAAAGCTCGAGAACAAGGCGGTCCGCTGCTTCTCCTGCGGCCACCGCTGCAAGATCCTCGACGGACTCCGCGGCATCTGCAAAGTCCGCTACAACGAAGGCGGCGTGCTGCGCGTCCCGCGCGGCTACGCGGCGGCGCTCCAGGTCGATCCGATCGAGAAGAAGCCGTTCTTCCACGCTTATCCCGGCGCGCTGGCGCTCTCGTTCGGGATGCTCGGCTGTGACTATCACTGCGGCTATTGCCAGAACTGGGTGACGTCGCAGGCTCTGCGCGATCCTGCGGCGATTTCTCCTCCGACCGACGTCGAGCCATCCGACCTCGTCCGTCTCGCGAAGCGCCACGGGGCGAGCGTCATCACCTCCACCTACAACGAGCCGCTGATCACGTCGGAGTGGGCGGTCGAAGTCTTCAAGGAGGCGAAGGCGGCGGGGCTGAAATGCTCGTACGTCTCCAATGGCAACGGCACCCCCGAAGTGCTCGACTACATCGCGCCGTACATCGACATGTACAAAGTCGATCTCAAAGGCTTCGACGAACGCCACTACCGCGACCTCGGCGGCGTCCTGCAGCCGGTGCTCGACACGATCCGCGGTCTGAAGGATCGCGGCATCTGGACGGAGGTCGTCACGCTGGTGGTTCCGAAGTTCAACGACTCCGACGAAGAGCTGACGAAGATCGCAGAGTTCCTCGCGTCGGTCGACGCCGACATCCCGTGGCACATCACGGCGTTCCACGAGGATTACAAGATGACCGGCAACGGCAACACGAACGCGCGAACGCTGCTGCGCGCGTACGAGATCGGGAAGCGCGCGGGACTGAAGTACATCTATCCCGGCAACATCCCCGGCGCGTTCGGCGACCTCGAGTCAACGCACTGTCCGAAGTGCGGCACCGTCGTGATCGGACGGACCGGCTTCCGCGTGACGTCGTGTTCGCTCGTGAACGGTCAGTGTCCGCAGTGTGCGACACCGATTCCCGGCAAGTGGGACGTCGACGCAGTCGTCGGACGCAACGGCGTTCCGCGGCCCGTTTGGGTGGCGTAGCGCGTGCTACGCTTCGCGCGAGTGGAATCCCCTGTCGAATTCATTGAAGTGGCGCGCGTGAGCGATCTGCCCGTTGGACGCGTGAAAAACGTAAAAGCTGGAGAAGAAACGATCGCGCTGTACCACACGGCGAAGGGTTTCTTCGCGAGCGAGAGCCGCTGTCCGCACCGCGGCGGACCACTCGCCGAGGGCGACGTCATCGGCGACGAGATCGTCTGCCCGTGGCATCTCTGGGGGTTCAATCTGGAGAGCGGCCTTTGCCCGGGAAACGAAGACATCTGCATCACGATGCATGAAGTGAAGGTCGAGGGGGATAGCGTGCTGGTGCGCCTGGTACCGGTGCGCGAGACGTCGAATCTGCTGTGAACGCGAAACCGCTACGTCACGTCGATCTCTTTTCGAGCGCCGGCCGGCTCGAAGCTCTCTACCGCGAGCTGCAGGATCCCGCGGCCATCGCCGTCGTCTGTCATCCGCACCCGCTCGGCGGCGGGACGCTCCACAACAAGGTCGTGTTTCGCGCCGCGCGCGGACTCGAGAACGCGAACGTCGCGACGCTCCGCTTCAACTTCCGCGGGGCGGGCGCGAGCGCCGGCTCACACGATGAAGGCGAAGGAGAGCTCGACGACGTCACCGCGGCGATCGATTGGGCGAAACGGAAACACCCCGGCCTGAAGATGATCGTCGGCGGCTTCTCGTTCGGCGCGTGGGTCGCGAGCCGCGTCGCCTGCGAGCTCCCGGACGTCGCCGGCGTCTTTCTCATCGGCACGCCGGTGAACAAGTACGACTTCGGATATCTCCGCCACTGCGAGAAACCGATGCTCTTCCTCCACGGAACGCAGGACGAGTTCGGCGACGTCGCGAAGTTCGAGAAGGTCGTGCAGCACATCCGCAACGCCGAGAGCGTCATCGTCACCGGCGCCGATCACTTCTTCACGAAGCAGCTGGAAGCGGTCGAAGAGACGATGCGAAGCTGGGCCGAAGAGCTCCTCGAAACGAAGGATTTTGGAGGGGCGGATG